>JABHKC010000099.1 GCA_018692315.1 Bacteroidota bacterium
ATAGAATCAGTTATTTATGATAAATGTGGTTCATCTGAGTAAAACTAAAAAAATAGCAAGAAAAATAAATTTTAGCCTAAATCATATTTCTCTAAACTTCAGCTACATAAAGAGTTCTTTTTTTTCTTGCGGAATTGCTGGTAATTGTTTTTTATTTATTGTTTACATACCTTTAGTTGGGTTATAATCAATAAAAAACTAATAGAGAAAGAATTTCTACATTAATAATGAATTATTCAGGTTAAAACTATTTTATAAATATTTCTATTTATGCGAATTCAGAATGTTGAAATTGGCACAATTGGGTTTTTACATATATCTATGTTTTAGGGCAATATCAAAATGCAATTTGGTTTAAATCGGGATTAATAGAAATAAAGAATAGTTTATTATTTATTTCTCAAAATCTTTTTAGTCATAGTATAGTATTGCTGAGCAGTTTGATTTCGAGGATCAATTTTTAGAGCTTGCGAATAAAAATCGTAGGCTTTTTCATAATCCTCTTTATAAAAATAGCATGTTCCCATGTCAATGTATGGATTTATTAGATTTGGTTTTTTTTCAATTGCTTTCGTAAATGCCTCAATTGCCAAGTCGAATTGTTTCAAACGTAAATGCGAAAGTCCAAGACTGGATAAGAACACTGCATTGTTTGGTGCAATTCTTAATCGTTTATTATTGAATTTAATAGCATTTTCAAAGTCTCCTATTTTATAAAAAGAAACGCAAAGATTTTGCAAAACTGACATATTTTTACGCTCAATTTCGTGAGCCATCAAAAACTGACGAATTGCCAAACGATATTCGCCTTGTTTCATAAGAATGCTACCAAAGTTGTTCATTGCACGTGTGGCTTTGTCATCAAATCTGATTGCCCTTTTATAGTTAAAAATAGCAAGTGTAGTATCACCGGTTTGCTCGTGGCAAACTCCAATTATATAAAAAGCATGTCCGTTTTCCGGATTAAGATAAGCTGCTCTTTCAGCATTTTTTAGTGCAGCTGCATAATTTTTGTCGTCTAAATATATTTTAGCCAAATTATGAAACGGACGTGGTTTATTGGGCGATTTTTCAGTAATATCTATCCACAAAGAATGTTGATTTTGCCACACTTTGTTTCTACTATATGTTTTAACACTTAAAAGAATTATTATTATGCTTAGAAAAACAATTTGAAATTGCATTTTCTTTCTAAAGAAATATTTCAAAAATAATACTGATACAGTAAGGGCAAATCCAAACATTGGTAGATAAAGTCTATGTTCAAAAATCACATCTCGAATAGGAATAATACTTGACTCAACAGAAAGAGTAAGAAAAATCCATATTACACCAAAAGAAAAGACTGGTTCTTTCTTACGGAAAACTATTGCCAGACTAAGCAAAGCAAGAATAAAAATTATACTTAAAATCTCCTTCCAGCCCCAGATTGTATGCGAAACTTCAAAATAATAATCAACATTCAGTTGAATTGGGAATATCAACAATTGAAAATATTTAACAATAACTCTCGATTGAGTGATAAGATAATCTATACGCGAAATACTATCTGTTTCTTTAGGAATGAGACCTGCAAAAATCGCAAACAAAATTGCTGCAATTATCGGAATAGACGCATAGATTAAATATTTGTTGAATGGTTTTCCATCTCCGTTTCTCACGAAAAAGAATTCATAAAAAAGAATTGTTAATGGAATAGTTATGGCAATTTGCTTAGACAGAAGCGAGAATAATGCGGAAACAAAAGTTATGAAATATAAAAAATATGCTTTACTAAGTTTTCCTGAAATATGATTTTTTCTGCCAACTGCATACAGAAGAATCGATAAAATATAAAACATTGCCGATAGCGAAGTCATTCGCTGAACTATGTATGTAACTCCTTGCGTTTGAATAGGATGACTAACAAATAGTAAAGCTGCAAACAGAGCTGCTATATTGTAAAATCTTATATTCTCGTATGTTTTCTTCCCCGATGCAGACATAAAAATCATTTTTGCAAGAAAAAAAACGAAAATGGCAGAAAGCAAGTGTATAACAAAATTAAAAATGTGATATCCTAAAACATTATATTCCCCAAAATAATAATTAATGGCAAATGTAAAATATGCAAGAGGTCGCATGTTAATATTAGTCCATTCCGAAATTGAAGCAAATTGTGAAATGTCGTTAACTCGTGTTTTTACTTCAATTTGCAGAATATCGTCAAACTGCATTTCTGCATCAAATGAATTTGAGTATATCAGAAATCCTAACAATATCGTAATGGATACAGCAATCCAGCTAAAATTTTTGACAAACTTGGGCTGAACAGATTCGGGTTTTGTTGTTTTTTGAGATTTTGGTTTCATAAGTTTTTCCAAATTCAATGGTTTGATGTTTTTTTTTTATCTATATTTAAATTTTCGATTTTACTCTTAATGCTTTTAAGTTCCATTTTAAGCAGTCCAACTTCTTGAGTAAGGTTTTTATTTCTGTCTGAAAGTCTTGAGATGATGACTGAAAATTCAATCAAAATTAAGAAAAAAGCCAGCATAAAAAGCATGAACATTGCAGCAGGAGGATACGATATTCCGACAATTCCAGCTACAAAATCAAGTCCTGATCGCCAAACTGAAAAAACAATAAATACTACCCCAAAAAAAAGCCACAAAAGCGAAAACTCCTCTTTTATTCTCTTTTTCCTGATTAACAACAGGAGTGCCACAAACATTAAAATGCTAGATGCAATAGCAACTGCCTGAATTTTCTGAAAAACATAATAGCTTAGCATTATTTCTTTTTTATTTGTTTCGAACGGATAGATGCCATAAACATCGCAACAATTACTTTAATCATATAATACGGACCTCGTGCAGCAGAAATGGATGACACGCCGCCCTGCCGTTTAAACATTTGAGTAAATTCTTCTTTTATTTTAAATCCATTTCGTCCAAGCAAAATAATAACTTCTGGTTCCGGATAATCTACCGGATAATTATCCTTTAAAAATGCAATGGTTTTTTTATTAAAAGCTCGAAATCCGGAGGTGTGGTCTGTTATTCTCTGGCGTATTAGAAAATAACTAAAAAACTCGAAGATTTTAATTCCTATTCTTCTCAGTGGCTGAGTTTTATATCCTTTATATTCTTTATTAAATCTTGAACCAATGGCAATATCTGCTTCGTTGTTTACAACAATATTCAAAATTTTTTCAACTTCATTTACCTGATGTTGTCCATCGCCATCGAATTGTAATGCGTAGTCGTATTTTTTTTCGAAAGCATATTTAAATCCTGTTTGTACGGCTGCTCCAATACCTAAATTGTATGGCAAATTTACGACACTAACAAGGCCTGTCTCTTCGGCAAGAGTTCCTGTTTCATCAGACGATCCGTCATTAACTATAATAATATCCCATTGATCGTTAAACGACTTTAAAGATTTTATCAATTGAGTAATGGTGGAGGCTTCGTTGTATGCTGGTATTATTATTAATACTTTTTCTTGCAAAATCAAAAATTTGGAATTTTTAAATTATTTGTTCCGAAATTATAAATTTTAGGTTTTACTTAGAAATATTTCAATTGTTTCATAAAACTTGCGAAAAAACAGAATTAGCTCACAGCTTCGCCACGTCAGTCCCATTTATTAATGAGAAAAACCATTCAAATTATTACTTCATATTCATTAATAGAGCACAAAGAATTTATACAAACTTAAATAAAATATTTAGGAAAAATGTAAATACTAAGTTAAAATTTACCAATATGTACAATGGGAAAAATACATCATCAATAGAATTTTTCTGCAATTTCAAAATAATCCATAGAAAATTAATTTTATTAAGTCTGAACCATACAACATTTTAAAGTATTTCATCACTATTTTCTCTTTCAATTTGTTCAGTAAATTTAGCACCTGAAAATTAAGTTTTCTAAATTATTTTAATTTTCTAAATGCAGAATAATGCCTACTTTTGTTAAAATGAAAATCGGTCGAAAAATTGAAATTTTTAACAATAATTTTAAAAATATTTCTGTTGAATTAGTTGATAAAAAATTTGTCCTACTTAAAATAATCTTCAATTTTTCTGAAAACCCGAGAAATAAAATGACAAATAATATCAATAAAACTGGTTTTAATTAATTGAGAAAAAATTTAAATTGATATATTCATAAACTTCCAACCAAAAAAACATTATGAAAAAAAAGACTATTTTCATCCTCATTATCGCTATTTTTGGGATTGCTGCTATAACTACTTTTCTATTAAGAACAAAAAAGCAGATTCCTCCACCAATAAAAATTGATTCCGGTTTTAGCAATTATATATCGGGATATACCGGAGGAATTGTTTCAGTGAAATCGAACATACGAATAAAACTGGCTTCACCTGTCGATTTTCAAATAGAATCAGGAGCAGAAATTGATGACAAGTTTTTCGATTTCGATCCTGAATTAAAAGGAAAATCATATTGGATTGACGATAGAACAATTGAGTTTAGGCCTGAACAATTGTTGCCCTACGGAACATTATATGAATCAGCATTTTGGATAGAAAAAATAAAAGATACTCCTGAAGAATACAGCAAATTTGAGTTTCAGTTTCAAACAAGTCATCAACAATTTTCAATAAAAAATACTATTCTCAAACCGTACTCAAATAAGAATCTAAGCGACAATCAGTTTAAATTGACTATTTCGAGCAGCGACTATATCGAAATTGAAACTTTAGAAAGAATTACAATTGCCGAGTACAAAGGAAAATCTAAAGAGCTCAAGTGGAAGCACGATAATATCAAACGATTGCATACAATTATAGCAGAAAATATTACAAGAGAAGAAAAAGACGGAAAACTGAAATTGTTGATAAAAGGAAACGAGATTGGAATTGAAGACACTGAGGAAATTATTGAAATTCCTTCGATTAACAGTTTTAGGCTAATGCAAATGGTTGTAATTCAGCAACCAGACCAACATATACTTTTACGTTTTAGCGATCCTATATACAAGTCGCAGGATTTGCGAGGGCTAATTCGAATAAAAGGTGAGAAAGATTTGAGTTTCAGTATTAATGGTAGCGAAATAATTGCATACACGCCATCACGATTTACCGGAACGAAAGAGGTAATTGTTGAGGCAGGAATAATGAACACAAACTCATATAAAACACCTAAAAAAATAGAACAAGAATTAACTTTCGAAGCAATCAAACCACAAGTGCGATTGATTGGAAATGGAGTAATAATGCCAAATTCAGATGGATTAAAATTTCCTTTTGAGGCAGTAAACCTTTCGGCAATAGATGTAAAAATTGTGAAGATTTTTGAAGATAATATTGCACAATTTTTACAAGTAAATCAGCTCGACGGAGATTATCAACTCAAACGAGTAGGCAGATTAATTTTAAAGAAAAAAATAGAACTTATTTCTCAAAATGTAATTGACTATGGCCAGTGGAATGCTTTTTCAATAGAGCTTTCAGACCTGATTAAAGCCGATCCGGGTGCCATCTACAAAGTAGAGCTAAGTTTTAAAAAGCAATATTCTTTATATCCATGTGCCGAATCGCATGAGGACACCGAAGACGAGATAGAACAATGGGACGATTCTGATGAGAAAGAACAAACATATTGGGACTCAGCCGAAGACTATTATGATTATGACTATTATTATTATAGCAGACGTGAACGTGAAAATCCTTGTCACATAGCATATTATAGAAATAAAAAAGTTTCCAGAAATGTTCTGGCATCCGATTTAGGAATTATTGCAAAATCAGGAACAAATAAAAAATTACAAATTGCAGTGAACGATTTGAACTCTACAAAACCTTTAAATGGTGTTCAGGTTGAAGTTTATAATTATCAACAACAACTCATAAATAGCAAGAAAACAGACAATGAAGGATTAGTTTCAATCAGCTTCGACCAAAAACCATTTTTATTGATTGCAAAAAAAGGCAACCAGCGTGGCTATCTAAAACTTAACGATGGTTCTTCCCTTTCGTTAAGCAAATTCGATGTATCAGGAAAAGTTGTACAGAAAGGGATAAAAGGATACATTTATGGCGAAAGAGGTGTTTGGCGTCCGGGCGATTCTTTGTTTGTTAGCTTCATTTTGGAAGATGAAGAAAAAACACTTCCCGAACATCACCCTGTCATTTTCGAATTATACGATCCTAATGTGCAAATAGTAAAACGATTAGTAAGTACGAATGGCATAAATGGTTTTTATACTTTCGAAATAGCAACCGATGCCGATGCTCAGACTGGAACGTGGAGTGCAAAAATTAGAGTTGGTGGTGTAGAGTTTAACAAATCGCTTCGCATTGAGGCAGTTAAGCCAAATCGCTTGAAAATAAATATTGATTTTGGTACTGAAAAACTCACAGCCAAAAGTAGTAATGTTGCTGGAAATTTGAATGTTAAATGGCTGCATGGAGCAATAGCAAAAAACTTAAAAGCACAGGTCGATGTAAAACTTAGCGAGATAAAAACCAAATTCGACCGTTTCAAAGATTATATTTTTGATGATCCTGCCTCTTCTTTTGAGACCGAAGAATTTACCATTTTCGATGAAAGAATTGATAGTGATGGAAATGCAAAAATTCATGCAAAATTCGATATTGGCAACAATACTTCAGGGATGTTAAAAGCCACTTTTCTTACACGTGTTTTTGAAGAAGGTGGCGAATTTAGTATCGACAAATTCTCAATACCTTATGCTCCTTTCAACTATTATGTTGGTCTGAAAACTCCGAAAGGAGACAAACTCAGAGGAATGCTTCTGACTGATGAAAAACAAAAAGTTGAAGTAGTTACTGTAGATGCCAACGGCAAGCCTGTTTCACGAAAAAACCTGAAAGTAAATATCTACAAAGTTCATTGGCGCTGGTGGTGGGCATCCGGAACCGATAATCTTGCATCATATATTGGAACAAGCCGATATACACCAGTTTTCACAGAAAATGTATCAACTGATAAAAATGGTATTGGCGATTTTAGTTTCGAAATAAAATATCCTGAATGGGGACGCTATCTAATTAGAATAAATGACAATTCTGGACATATTTGCGGAAAAACTGTTTATGTAGATTGGCCCGGCTGGGCAGGTCGTGGTCAGCGAGAAAATCCTGGAGGTGCAAGCATGCTAATGTTTTCTGCCGAAAAGAAAAAATATAATGTCGGCGAAAGTGCAAAAATTTCGTTCCCAAGCAGTAAAGACGGACGTGCTTTGGTAAGCTTAGAAAATGGAACTCGTGTGATCAATACATTTTGGGTAGAAACCAATGATAAAGAAACATCCTTCGAATTTAAGCTAACAGAGGAAATGACACCTAATATTTATGTAAATATTACATTGGTTCAGCCTCATAATCAAACTATTAACGATTTGCCGATACGTCTCTACGGTGTCATTCCACTATTTGTTGAAGACCTTGAAACTCGTTTGACACCTGTCATTGAAATGCCAAAAGAACTTCGATCAGAACAGAAATTCAAAATCGATGTTAATGAACAAAACGGAAAAGCAATGACATACACTCTTGCCATTGTTGACGAAGGATTACTCGATCTTACACGTTTCAAAACGCCCGATCCCTGGAACACATTTTATGCCCGCGAAGCACTTGGCGTGAAAACCTGGGATATGTTCGATATGGTTCTGGGTGCTTATGGCGGAAAAATTCAGCAGGTTTTTGCAATAGGAGGAGACGAAGATATCATCAATAAAGATAAAAAGAAAGCCAACAGATTTAAACCCGTAGTTACATTTCTTGGTCCATTTGAGCTAAAAAGAAACAAAACTAACACCCACAATATTCAACTTCCAAAATATATTGGAGCTGTCAGAACAATGATAGTTGCAGGAAATGAGGGAGCTTACGGATTCGACAACAAATCTACCCAAGTGAAAAACCCATTGATGCTTCTCGCTACTATGCCACGTGTAGCTGGGCCTAATGAGCAAATCAAACTTCCCGTTACTTTATTTGCAATGGACGAAAAAATTAAAAAGGTTAATATTTCCGTAGAAACAAATGAGTTTTTTGAAATTATTGGAAACCACGAAAAAACAATAAATATTACTGAAATTGGAGAATCTGATTTAAGTTTCGATTTACAAGTAGCAAAAAATTTAGGGATAGGAAAAGTGAAGATTGTAGCTATTTCAGGAAATGAAAAAGCCGAATATGAAATTGAAATGGATATTCGGGCATCAAATCCACCAATTACTGAAACCTATTCTTCCATTATCAAAGCTGGAGAAAGTTGGGAAACAGATGCAAAAGTTTTTGGTATAGAAGGAACAAACAGTGCTACCCTTGAAATTTCCAATATGCCGCCAATTGATTTCGGTCGCCGCTTAAAATATTTGCTCAGATATCCTCATGGCTGCATAGAGCAAACCACCTCAGCTGCTTTTCCTCAACTATATTTATCTTCAGTTTTGGAAGTGGACGATGAAATGAAAAATATGATTGAAATAAATATACATGCTGCATTAGAACGCATACTTTCGTTTCAAATTCCTCAAGGTGGTTATAGCTATTGGCCCGGAGGAAATAAGGCAAGTGGATGGGGCACGAGCTATGCAGGGCATTTCATTCTCGAAGCCGAAAAAAAGGGATATACTTTACCAATTGGATTAAAAGAAAACTGGTTATCGTACCAAAAGCGCATTGCCAGAAATTGGTCGTTCGATAACAAAAACTGGTCATGGCTCGATCAGGCATATCGATTATATACCCTTGCCTTGGCGGGAAAGGCAGAAATCGGAGCTATGAATCGCCTGCGCGAACAAACACACTTGAGCAAACAGGCAAAATGGCGTCTGGCAGCGGCATATACTTTAGCAGGAAAAGAAAATATTGCAAATTCAATGCTTGAAACTCTATCCTGGGAAATTGAAGATTATCGTGAGCTTTCATATACCTATGGCTCAACAATCCGCGATTATGCTATGATTTTGGAAACATATTCTTTATTAAAAAAGCAAAATGAAGCAATCCCACTAATGGAAAAAATTTCAAGCAAATTAAGCTCACAGCAATGGCTTAGCACTCAGGAAACTGCATATTGCTTAATGGCTATGGCAAAATTTGCTGACGATGCAGAATTGACTGACAAAAATCTTGAATTTAGCTTTAGTTTCTTTAGTGAAAAGGACGAAATAAGAACCGATAAATCAATTAAACAATTTCAAAAGAAAATATCGGGAGTTGAAAGTTTCAAATCGAAAGTTGAAAACAAGGGAAATTCAATTTTATATGTAAATTTGTCTGTGGAAGGAACTCCGCTTGAAAATACATTAGCACCTGAAAACAATAATCTTTCAATGAAAATTGAATATCGAACAATTGATGGTAAAAATATAGACATTGGCTCTATAACTCAGGGTACAGATTTTAAAGCAATTGTAACTTTAAAAAATCCCGGAACGTTTGGTAATTATCGGGAAATGGCAATTACTCAGATTTTTCCATCTGGTTGGGAAATTCACAATACCCGAATGTTTGATGTTGGCTCTACTCAAGAAATTGACAAGCCAGATTATCAGGATATTCGAGACGACAGGATTTATACATATTTTGATTTAAAATCTAGTGGAGTAAAATCTTTTGTTGTTTTACTAAATGCAGCTTACGTTGGGAAATACTATTTGCCAACTGTTTATTGCGAAGCAATGTACGACAATAGGATTAATTCACGAACTACAGGACAATGGGTTAAAGTTGTGAAATAGAGTATCTGGATTATGAATTATTATATTAAAAAATGCTGTCAGAATTTCTGAAAAGAAAGAAAGTAAAATGGATTGCCATATTGGTATTCATTTTACTTTTTTATATTACAATTCCTATTCCAGAAATTGACAATCCCACATCTACGGTTATAGAATCTTCCGAGGGGAAACTAATGGGAGCAAAAATTGCCGCCGACGGACAGTGGCGTTTTCCCGGGCTCGATAGTATTCCAAAAAAAATGGATGCCTGCATCAGACTTTTTGAGGACGAATATTTTTATTATCATCCCGGAATAAATCCAATTTCGCTTTTTCGTGCTTTCAGACTAAATTTAAAAGCAGGCGAAATTGTAAGTGGAGGAAGCACCATCACTATGCAATTGCTTCGGATTGCCTGCGGAAACAAAGAGCGGAGCTATTTTCAAAAGCTATATGAAATTATTTTATCAACAAAATATGAATTATGGAATTCTAAGGAAAACATACTGAAAATCTATCTTGACAATGCTCCTTTTGGTGGAAATGTGGTAGGTCTCGAAGCGGCATGTTGGAGATACTATACCCGTTCTCCTTTTCAGTTGTCATGGGCAGAAACCGCTACACTTGCCGTTTTGCCAAATGCACCTTCCTTAATTTATCCCGGCAAAGCTCAAAATCAACTTCTGAAAAAACGTAATCGTTTGCTTAAAAAACTATACAAAAAACAGTATATAGATTCTCTCGATTACGAATTGGCATTGCTTGAACCAATTCCTGAAAAACCACATAGATTGCCTAGATTATCTCCACATTTATTAGAAAAATTTGCATTAGAATTCAAAGGAAAACGCTTGCATTCGTCTTTGCAATTTAGTTTGCAAACCAAACTTACGGGAATTATAAATAAACATCACAAAAATTTGATATTCAATCAAATATATAATGCAGCAGCAATTATTATTAACAATAGAACAAAAAAGGTAATTGCATATGTAGGTAATACTAAAAACAAAGAATCTGAGCACGGCAGCGATGTGGACATTATAAGTTCTCCGAGAAGTACCGGAAGCATTCTGAAACCTCTGCTATTTGCAGCTATGATTACTGATGGATATTTGCTGCCGGATATGCTCATAGCCGATGTCCCTACACAAATGCAGGGATATTCACCAAAAAATTATAATTTGACATACGATGGTGCAGTTCCTGCCAAAAAGGCTTTGTCGCGTTCCCTAAATATTCCGGCGATACGATTATTGCAAAAATACGGAGTTGAGAAATTTTTAGAATACTTACATAAAATGCAATATTCACACATAAACCAATCTGCCGAATATTATGGTTTATCGCTTATTCTGGGCGGTGCAGAAGCCAGTTTGTGGGATTTGGCAAACGCATATTCAAACATGGCAAATGTTGTTTCGAATTACTCTCAAAATAGCAGCCAATATAGCCAGGACAACTGGGAAAAATGCGATTATTATTTTTCTAAAACAAAAAAGCCGAATATAAGTTTGAACCATGAGTATAGCATATTTTCCGCTTCAGCTATATTTTCTACTTTTCAGGCTTTATTGGAAGTAAATCGTCCTGAAACCGAAACAGGCTGGGAAATGTTTAGCTCGTCGCGCCGAATTGCCTGGAAAACAGGAACAAGTTTTGGGTTTCGAGATGCCTGGGCAATTGGCGTAACACCGGAATACACTGTTGGGGTTTGGGTAGGAAATGCCGATGGAGAAGGCCGCCCGGGTTTGATTGGAGTTTCTGCAGCAGCACCAATCATGTTTGAGATTTACGATAAACTTCCTGTTACAGTTTGGTTTGAAACACCCTATGATGATATGAAACTCCTGCCTGTTTGCAAGGAAAGTGGATTCATCTCATCAACAGTTTGCGAAAATGTTGATACAATTTTGGTTTCTGCCCAAACAAATAAGACCGGTATTTGTCCCTTTCACAAAATTATTCACCTCGATTCTACTGGAATGTATCGTGTAAACTCAAAATGTTATCCTCAACAAAATATGAACCATAAACCATGGTTCGTTTTGCCCCCAAGTTGGGAATGGTACTTTCGAACAAAAAATCCATTTTACAGAAAATTGCCCCCATACAGTCCCGACTGCATAGGTGTAAGTTCTATTGATATGATGGAGTTTTTGTACCCCGGAGAATCCAGAAATATTTATGTTCCAAAAGATATTGATGAAAGATTAAGTGAAGTGGTTTTTAAGATCGTACATCGTGAACCGAATACTAAAGTTTTTTGGCATTTAGATAACGAATTTATTGGCACAACCGAACATTTCCATGAAATAGGAATACAACCTGAGAAAGGAAAACATACAATGACAGTTGTTGATGAATATGGAAATTCAATTTCAA
The DNA here is from genome assembly GCA_018692315.1 of Bacteroidota bacterium. Lineage (NCBI taxonomy): Bacteria > Pseudomonadati > Bacteroidota > Bacteroidota bacterium. Next base: position 12,096 of record JABHKC010000099.1, read on the forward strand.
AAAGATTTTTTATTGTTGATAAAAATCAGAAATGAAAATGGCAATGGATAACTTTCCAACAGAAAAACACAAAATGAAAATTCCCTATTTTTGCATAATTATATATACTTTGTTTTGTTGAAGAATATACAACAGAAAACAAAATAGATTTAGTAAACACCGTTTTAATAAGTACTTTTGTATTTTAAATCTATGAATTAGTTATGACATTTTGGGATACAGAGATTGAAAAGAAATATTTTACTGAAGCAATGAAAAATTTTGCTTCACCGGAACAATTATTTTATAAATTAACCGATGGATATTTTGCATACGTCCCAAAGGGAAAAACTACAGAAGGACAAACTTTACAAAGCAGAAATTCACTAATTGGACAATATACTGAAAAATGGAGTAAAGACTTTTTTCAACCAATTGCTGAAAGTTTAGGGATATTTGCAGTCAATGGTGTTGTTTGTCCTGAACTTGGATTAACAACCCAAAGTGATGCTGATTTAGCATTTTGCACAACAAATGAAACTCTCCAAAAACCAGAAAATATAAAATTGCTCTTTGAAATTAAAATGAGTATTGTAAATAACTACAAATTTGAAAATGACCAAGTAAAATTTGTAGGAGACTACAAAAAACATAAAGGTAATCCTTCAATTCTTCGTTCGGATTCGATGTTGAAAGCAATTGGAAAATCTATAAATATTAGAGTTTCTGGAACAGAATCAACAAAAATTCCAATTATCATTCTTGGAAATAGCCCAATAACAAAAAACTACTTACAAAAAGTGGATTTCTTGAAAAAGGCGGGAATTATACAAAGTTTTATTTCCTTATATCCAAATCCCACAAATGACTTTATTAAAAATAGTATTAACAAAGGTTTTCAAACATTCAATGAATATCAAGATTTAAGCAATTACATTTCAGAAGTAGTTAATTCCGACTTGAATTTCTTTTCTTCAATGTTGCCTAAAAGAAAATTAGGACAAATTATTACTGTATCTTCAAAAGAAAAAGATGATATTTTGAAAGCAACGAAGTTTTTAAGTTTAATAAATGATTAGAATGGGGGAAAAGGAAACTACATATCAAAGAAAAAAGGGCACAGAATCAAGTTCGTTTGGAACAATTGGTAGAATAAATCACGATTCATCCAAATTCTATGATTCTAAATTATACAAAGAAATATCAAACAAAATACAAGTCAGCAAAGAGACTAACTCGTTTCCTGAAAAATTGCTAAACTCAACAATATTTGGTTCGGCAGAAAATATGTCAATGATTCCAGACAATTCACTGCATTTAATGATTACTTCACCTCCTTATAATGTTTCAAAAGAATATGATGAAGATTTGTCGTTGACAGAATATTTAAAAATGCTGAAAAGTGTTTTTGAAGAAACGTATCGAGTTTTGGTAAATGGAGGTCGAGCATGTGTTAACGTTGCAAATCTTGGGAGAAAACCTTACATTCCGCTCTCAGATTATATTTCTAAAATTATGATTGAGATTGGTTTTAATATGCGTGGTGAGATAATTTGGAATAAGGCAGCAAGTGCAAGTCCTTCAACTGCTTGGGGCAGTTGGATGTCTGCTTCTAATCCAATTTTAAGAGATATTCACGAGTATATTTTAATATTTTCAAAAGGAGATTATAAAAGAGACCGTAATAGAAACGAGAAAGAAACAAAGCAAAACTCAATTTCGAGAGATGAATTTATGGAATGGACAAAATCTATTTGGACATTCAATGCTGAATCAGCAAGAAGAGTAGGTCATCCTGCACCATTTCCACTTGACTTACCTCATAGATTGATGCAACTTTATTCTTTTAAGACAGACATTATTTTGGACCCATTTATGGGTAGTGGTAGTACTGCCGTAGCTGCTTTAAAAAGTGAAAGAAAATTTGTAGGATTTGAAATTAGTCAAAAATATATTGAACTTACAAAAATGAGAATTGCCCCTTTTGAAAATATGTTGAATATTTCTTGAAAATGGGAAACACCTTTCAATCAAAAATGTCGTGAATTTTATTGATAGTCTATATTATGAATAGGTTAGCATTATAACAAATCCAAAATCCCCTATTTATGCATAATTAATTATTTTCTGATAAAGCAAATGAACATAAAAAATGAAATAGACAAAGCAGTTTCGGTACTAAAAGCCGGTGGTACCATTTTATACCCAACAGACACAATTTGGGGTATCGGTTGCGATGCTACAAATCAGGCAGCAGTGAAAAAGATTTTTGAAATAAAACAAAGGCAAGACACAAGAAGTATGCTCGTTTTGCTCGACAATGAAGTTAAACTTCAAACCTACGTAAAAGAAGTTCCAGAAATTGCCTGGGAGCTCATTGATGTTTCTGAAAATCCTCTTACGATTATTTATCCAGATGCAAAAAATCTAGCATCAAATTTAATAAACGAGGATAAAAGTATCGGAATTCGTATTGTTAATGATGAATTTTGCAGTCATTTGATTAGAAAATTTAAGAAACCCATAGTTTCTACTTCGGCAAATATTTCGGGAAAACCATCGCCTGAAAATTTCCATTCAATTGAAGATGAAATAAAAAATGCGGTCGATTTAATAGTTAATCATAGCAAAAACGATTTAAGGAAAAGAAAGCCCTCAAGCATAATAAAAGTTGGAGTAAATTCAGAAATAAAAATTCTTAGACAATGAGAATTGATATTTTCCTTTTCTTTACAAAAGTATTTTTAATAGTAAGTTAATGAAACTATGCAGTTTAAAGAAATTATAGGTCAGGAAAGCATAAAAAACCGATTGATTAGGTCGGTTGAAGAAAACCGAGTGAGTCATTCTCAACTATTTTTCGGACCCGAAGGATCAGGGAAATTGGCACTTGCGGTGGCTTTTGCTCAGTATATTTCCTGCACCAATAGAACTGAAAACGACTCGTGTGGCCTATGTTTATCTTGCCGAAAATTTCAAAAACTAGTACATCCCGACCTTCATTTTGCTTTTCCAATTTTTAAGAAAAAAGCAAATGACGAGCCTGTTTGCAATGATTTTATCAAAGAATGGCGAGAAATATTTATAGAAAACCCATATTTCAGCCTGAATAATTGGTATAAAAAAATCAAAATAGAAAATAAGCAAGGCGTAATTTACAAAAAAGAAGGAAATGAAATAATCAGAAAACTGAATTTCAAGGCATTTGAATCGGAATATAAAATAATGATTATTTGGCTGCCCGAAAAAATGCAAAATACAAGCGTTGGTTTATTACTGAAAATTATTGAGGAACCGCCACCAAAAACACTTTTTGTTCTTGTTTCGGAAAATACAGACCAAATTATTAAGACAATTTTATCGAGAACTCAATTAATCAAAATTCCTAAAATTGATGATTCAAGCCTTTTGCAAAAGCTAAAATCGAAATTTGAAGTAGATGAAAATAAACTGTCAAATATTCTGCATCTTGCAAATGGCAACTACACCAAGGCTCTTAGTCTTTTCGAAGAAAACGAAGAAAATAAATTCAACTTAGAACAGTTCATTGCACTTTTTCGGATGTGTTACACTAAGGAAATGCTAAAAATTGATAGTTGGGTTGACGAAATTGCAAGCATAGGTAGAGAAAAGCAATTATCTTTTCTGAAATATTCCTTGAAAATGATTCGTGAAAATTTTATCTTAAATTTCAATAAGCCTAAGATAAATTATTTGACGAACGAAGAGAACGACTTTTCCGCGAAATTTTCTCCATTCATAAATAATGATAACATCAGCGAAATAAATGACCAAATAAATAATACACATTTTCATATAGAAAGAAATGGCAATGCAAAAATTATTTTCTTCGATTTGGCTGTTCAGCTTGCTATTTTGATAAAAAAGTGAAAATTCTATTGCAAATAATTTTGAAATAAAAAAGCCTGCGCTATTGCATTTCGTCCTTTCAGGAATTCTTTTCTATTGTGAAGGCGTGTAGGTGAAATATATAGCATTCGCCAGTTTCATCTGATAGCCTTCGCCGGGTGCCATATTTCCAATATTATTGATGCTGTACAATGGCCAAAAAACATTTCCCAAATCGTCTTTTACAAGTTCAATTTCTGAACTTATTGAACCTAAATATGTTTCTAATGGTGAAATTGTATCTAATAAAAACCCAATTAAACTCCAGCCGGCAGGATATTGAATAATCTCATTTTCAGGAACAATTTGCTCACCGGAAACCTGCAATGTATTCTGATTGCTCATTTTTATCTGGTAGCCCATTCCTATAGTAAAGCTATCAATATTGTTGATATTATACTGCGGCCAATAAACCATTCCTACCCCATCTTTCACTATTATAACATCACTAACAATTGTTGAAAAAATATTTTCTATATCATTATTCATAGGTTCGATATATGTAGAAATCATACTCCAGCCCGAAACTAAAGAAATATTTTGGCTTTGGCTTTGTGTTTGGGCTGAGGGGAGGGTGGCTTTGGCGAAGATAAATTGATTACCACTTGTAATAAGTGTATCTGCACTAAAAACATAGATTCCACTGTTAAAACCCTCTACAAAAAAAAGCAATTCTCCATTTTGATTAATTTGTAGATCATTAATAGTATAAGAAGATCCTGTAACTATTAAGTTTTCTGCCCATTGGAAGGTTCCATCACTATCATACATTGCCAAATAACCGCCAAATGGAATATTTATAGAATCAATATAAACATTTCCTGAAGAACCAAGATAATTATAGATATTATCATTCTGATCAATTGAAAATAAAGAACTAACAGAGGAGCCCGAAATATTAATCCCACTTTTTGCCCAAATTACATTTGCATTTGAAGAATTAATTTTTGCCATAAGAAAATCAAAACCATAGTTTGCATCGTTTGTAAATATTTGGCTACCAATTGTAATTGTTGGAGAATAAAACCAACCAATACAAAATAAATCACCAGAATAAAATACTCCTATTTCGCTTATATGAAAATCAGGATAATGTTGTTGCCAAACAATATTTCCCTGATAAATTTTGTAAACAGAATAATCCCAAGCGATATATACATTACCATTATTGTCGTATATAGATGATTGTGTGCCAATATTTGGATTATAGTTGTTGTTTAAACTTTGTAGTTCAACGACCCACTCAACATTGCCCATCGAATCAAACTGTACAGCAAAAGCATGAATGGTGTCCTGCATAGGATAATATATATTACTAATATTTAATGCTGTACCTCCATAAAACATTCCTGCAACACAAACTGAATTATTATCAGCAACAGAAATTGAGATTATTGCAGCATCCGATGTTGTTGAATTGCTGGCAAAGTATTTTGACCATAAAAGATTGCCATTACTATCCGCTTTACGAAGATGACTGCCTATATAAGAATTGGATGAAGAATAGTAGTTATTTTGCTGATCGAAAACAAAATTGTATCCACCGGTCATATCCGGAATTAACAAATTGCCATTTATGTCAACTTTTGATGTCAAATGAAGGTTATTGGAACTGCCAGCATAACATTGAGGACATGATATTGTAGTATCAGCAAAAACAGGACTTGCCAAATATTCTGCCATCATTATTAAATCATCATTATTATCGAAGGCGCTTGAATAGTAATAAGCATGGCATCCAAAATTTGTAGCACTTTGCCACTGAATATTTTGAGAATAAATTGAGTAGCTGATTAAGCTTAGAAAAGCTATTGTAAATATATTTTTAAGTCTCATAATCATAAAATTTAAATTAATAGTTTGTAACAAATCAGTGCATGACAATAAATTGTAACATGCTAAACTAAAGCAAAATAAATATTATAACCACAAAGATCGCCATGTAAATCGCAATGTTTCGCAAAGAAAAAATACTCATTAACTTAGCGTTCTTTGCGCTTAAAATAAATTTCACAACAATCATAGATTCAACACTTTAGACACACTGATTTGTTATAATAGTTTTTGTTAATTGGTGGTAGATTTTTTGGTTTGAAAAGCCTCAAAATATTCCCACATTTCAAGGCATGGTTTTATTAATTTGTTTCCCCCAGATAAAAAATGTCGCATAAAAAGAAATAGTTTTTCACTTGTAACTATTAGTAGTAAAACATTAACAATTTTCTGAAATCAGTTTTATTTTTTTCAAAGTCGGTCAATAGCCAATAATTCGGTTTTTAGTATTTATATTGGCTTTGAAAAACTTTCATAAAACTAATTTTTTGCTAAAGTTAAATTTGTTTTCGTATTAAAACAAATTTTTCAAAAGAAAACGAACTTTTTTTCAACATTTTGATAATGGGGACTTCTAAAAATATCAAATTTCAAGGCGTAAGAAATTTCAAAACCGCAGTTTACTATTGTAAATGAGGATTTTGAAACAACGAAGAAATTTGCATTTATAGAAGTCCCCTAAACTGTTAAAATTCAGAATGCAATAACATGTAAAAACGCAAATCGGACTTTTAACCTTTTTCAAATTCAATTTACCTTTAGATGACATAAAAGGTTATTTTCATGAAACTTTCGAAGGAGTTTGTTTCCTAAGGTTTTCGAAGAACAGCCTATGATAATGCAATTTAGCATTTTAGCTTACAAATAGCTATCACCAAAACATTTCTCTTCAGTACCTCAAAATAAGATTTAGCCCAAATTTCAAAATCTCAAAAATTCATAATTTTATGTAGTTTTGCATTTATTGAAAAAATGAATAGAGATGAAATTATGATAAGTGAAGGGAAAATTTCGAGGGGATGTACAAAAGTAGATTTTGAAGATTTGGCCAGACCGGTACACACTTCAGACGGTTGTTGCAAATTAAATGTCGAGAACTGGCTGAAAGACCTACCACAAAGTGCAAAAGTATGTAATATAGTAGAAGTTAGATTTAAAAATACAAGAAAAGAATTTTATTCAAATATTAATAATATTCCTCTTAGAAACGGCGATATAATTGCTGTGGAAGCCTCGCCGGGACACGATATTGGGATTGTATCGCTTGTTGGAGATTTGGTTTATCTTCAATTAAAGAAAAATGGAATTTCTTTAGATTCTGAGTTTAAGCGAATTTATCGGAAAGCAAAAATTTTGGATGTAGAAAAATGGGAACTTGCAATAGAGTCGGAAATTCCAACTATGCTAAAAGCCCGAAAACTTGCCGAAGAATTGAAGCTAAACATGAAAATTGGCGATGTAGAATTTCAAGGCGACAAAACCAAAGCAATATTTTATTATATTGCTGAAGAACGAGTCGATTTTCGTGCTTTAATAAGAATTTTGGCCGATACTTTCAGAATTAGAATTGAAATGCGACAAATTGGTGCCAGACAAGAAGCCGGCAGAATTGGCGGAATAGGACCTTGTGGGCGAGAATTATGTTGTGCTACTCATATCAAATCTTTCGTTTCGGTTTCGACTAATTCGGCCAGAAATCAAGAGCTTTCTCTCAATCCACAGAAATTAGCAGGCCAATGTGGTAAATTGAAGTGCTGCTTAAACTTCGAGATAGATTGTTATATTGATGCTCAAAAAGATTTTCCTTCTTCGACTATTGAGTTAAAATCTAAAAACGGAACGGCATTTCATGTAAAAACCGAAATTTATAAAAAAATCCTTTGGTATTCTTACGATAAAGAACACGCTTTTAATGCTATTCCGCTTCCGCTCGAAAGAGTAAGAGAAATAATAAAACTGAATTCAAAAGGAGTAATTCCTGATGAGTTGTCTGAAAAAAATCCGGTAAACATGTTTAATGTAGTTGGATATGAAGATACCGTTGGGCAAGAGAGTTTAACTCGTTTCGACGATAAGGAAAAAGCAAAGAAAAAGAAAAAACCTAATCGCCATAGGTCAAAAAACGGTAATAGCGAAAAACAACATAAACCCAAAAAGGAAAATAATAGAAAGGAAAATAAATAAATATTGTAATATTCTTAATGAAAAAAATTGTTATAATAATTGGAATTCTTTCAGTTTTTTTATGTTCCTGCGACACAAAAAAAGTGTTTGAAGAAAACATAAAAATCGAAAAAGGAATTTGGGACAACCAAAAAAAAGCAACTTTTGAAGTATTAATCTCAGATACTTTGGCTGTTCATAATGTTTTTGTAAACATCCGAAATACAGACTTATATCAATATAGCAACATTTATCTTTTCATAAAGACAAGTTCTCCGGATGGCTATTTTCTGAGAGATACCTTTGATTGCGTTTTGGCAGACCTAAGCGGAAAATGGCTTGGCGATGGTATGGGAGATATTTGGGACAATCAAATTTTGTATAAAAAAAACGTTCGGTTTCCTGTTGCTGGAATTTATACTTTCGAATTTGAACAGGCCATGCGCATGAGGCATTTGCCCTTTATTATGGATATTGGTTTAAGGGTAGAAACTATTGACTAACAGTTAGTTCTATGATGTATTTCCTCTGTAATTCGAGGTGAGTCAGTTTAAATGATTTATTTTAAAACACAAAAATGCAAAAACCCTCAGTCTTGATAATTTACACCGGCGGAACCATTGGAATGCTTAGAAGTGAGAAAAATAACTCGCTTGTACCATTCGATTTCGACCATATTTTGAAACAGGTTCCCGAATTGAAAAATTTCGACTACAATCTGTCAACTTATACTTTCGACCCAGTAGTCGATTCCTCAAATGTGAATCCAAAAACTTGGATTAAACTGACGAAAATTCTTAAAGAAAATTATAATAAACATGATGGCTTTGTAATCTTACATGGAACCGATACAATGTCATTTTCCGCTTCTGCTCTTAGTTTTATGCTCGAAAATCAACACAAACCCGTTATTTTTACAGGCTCACAATTGCCAATAGGAACTCTACGAACAGATGGAAAGGAAAATTTGATTACAGCTATTGAAATTGCAGCCGCTCGTCAGAATGGACAGGCCTTAGTGCCAGAAGTTTGTATTTATTTTGAAAATCAACTGTTTAGAGGAAATAGAACTACAAAATACAGTGCCGAATATTTTGATGCATACCAGTCTGATAATTATCCTAAATTAGCAAAAGTTGGAATAAATATCAAATATAATCATTCTGTAATTCACTATCCTACAGTGAAACGCGATATTAAAATTTACACTAAAATGGATGAAAATATTGCTGTTCTAAAGGTTTTTCCCGGCATTTCTAAAAATGTTGTAAGTTCAATTTTAAATATCTCGGGGCTCAAAGCTCTTGTTCTTGAAACTTTTGGATCAGGCAATGCTCCATCAAGCAATTGGTTTGTAAACGAGATAAAAAAAGCAGTAGATAAAGGAATAATTATTTTAAATGTAACACAATGTAGTGCAGGAAGTGTAAATATGGGTTTATACGAAACAAGTATTGCATTGTCTGATGCAGGAGTTGTGAGCGGTTACGACATTACTACCGAAGCCGCATTATGCAAACTCATGTTTTTGTTTGGAAATAAAAAAAACAAGCAAGAAATTATAAGTTGTCTCAACAAATCAATCAGTGGCGAAATTACAGTATAATTTGCTTTCTTGACAAAATGTTTAAATAAATATCAGAAAATTATGAAAAGAATCCTCGAACCTGAACTAATGGAAAATGAAGAACAAACACTTGCATACAGTAATGCAGACTTTGCTTTCTCGAACCATTCATTTATAGATTACATAATTGAAAATTCAAAAATAAAAACTGGAAATATTTTAGATTTAGGTTGCGGTCCCGGCGATTTGGATATTGAATTGACAAAAAAACTTCCGGATGTGCAAATTTTTGCTATTGACGGATCAGCCCAAATGGTAGATTTAGCAACACAAAAAATAGCAAAACATAATTTAACGGATAGGGTTGAAATATTACAAGACATATTGCCAAATTTGAATTTGCCAGAAGGAAAATTCGATCTGATTATTTCAAAAGACCTTTTGCATCATATCCCAAGCCCTAATGATTTTTGGGCTGAGATAAACCGATTGGCAAACAACCACACCCAAATTTATGTTATGGATTTAATTCGCCCGGATTCTATCGATAAAGCTAAGAAAATTGTGGAATCAATTTCGGCAAGTGAACCAGAGGTTTTGCAGGAAGATTTCTACAATTCATTGTTGGCAGCCTTTACTTTTGATGAAGTAAAAGAACAAATGGAAAGGGCAAATCTCAACTATCAAATTGATAATTTGGGAGATAGGCATTTCATAGCTAAATGTAAAAAAATGAATTGATGAATAAATATTATAAAAACTACTCATCAATCATATCCTGCATAACAGAAACAGCCTCGAACAAGTAAGCATCTTTTTGAAGATTTTCGTAATATGCAGAAATTATATCCATTTTTGCAGAATCTGTAGCCAAACCAAAAGTATCGGCAGGAACGGAGAACACTTCCAAACCCGTTGGTTTTTTCATTGTTTCTTTATAAACTGTTGCTTCATTATTAATTTTTGCTCGTTCTTTTTGATACTTTTCCAGATTTAAGCTTCTAATTGAGTTTTTTCGTTGAATTTCTAATCTCTGTGCATTTGAATCTGCAATTTTGAATTTTTCACTCTTCTTAATACGTTTCTTGCTGTTTTTCTGAAGTATTTTCAATTCGTTGTTTAAATCAGCAGTATTGTATTCTAAAGGCTCAATTTTTGTCCATTCCATAGGAAAATCGAGCTCTTTTTCGCCATATTCAATATATTTGTAATTGTCGGGCAAAACAATATCTGGCACAACACCTTTCAGTTGGGTTGTACCTCCATTTATGCGATAAAATTTCTGAATAGTAAGTTTCATTGCACCGAGAGGTTTTATATCGTTCAGCTTTGGTGGTAAAAGATGATCAAAATTTATCATCTTTTGCACTGTTCCTTTTCCGAATGTCGATGATGTTCCAATTATCACAGCACGCTTGTAATCTTGCATTGCGGCTGCTAAAATTTCTGAAGCCGATGCACTATGAGAATTAACCATGATAATCAAAGGTGCATCATACATAGTTGTAGAATCTTCGTCAGAAAGAATTATTGGTTTGCCAACTCTGGCTTTCACTTGAACTATCGGGCCCTGTTCAATAAACAAACCTGCAATTTTTACAACATCCATTAGCGAGCCACCGCCGTTATTACGCAAATCTAAAATTAATCCTTCGACATTTTCGTCCATTAATTTTTCGATTTCAACTTTCATATCGTCAGTGCAATTGGCAGAACCTTGCTTATTAAAATCTGCATAAAATTTCGGAAGTTTTATATAACCAATTTTCTTCTCGCTATTGATAATTGATGATTTTGCATAGGTTTCTTCTAAAATTACAACATCGCGGATAATCGGAATTACAACAATAGAAGCATCTACTTTTTTCACTGTCAGCCTGACTTCTGTGCCTTTTTTCCCTCGAATAAATTCTACTGCTTTGTCGAGTCGCATATCAACCACATCGAGAGGTTCGCCATCGGCCTGAGCAACTTTTAAAATTATATCGCCTACCTCTAATTCTCCTTGTTTCCAGGAAGCACTGCCCGGAACAATTCTTTGTACTTTTATATAACCATCAATTTCGCTTAGGGTTGCACCAATACCTTCGAATTGCCCCGACATTGAAATGTCAAAATTCTCTTTGTCTTTTGGTGGAAAAAAAACCGAATGCGGATCGTATGTTGTTGTGAATGAGACTAAATATAAACTTCTTCTATCTTTTTGTTCTATCTTTTTTAAGCGTCTGAAATAATTATCGAAGGTATTTTTAACTTTTTCGCGCGAAGCAAATTCCAAACTGTCGAAACTTTGAATTTTGATGCTCGTGTCATTGTCAGCAATGGCTTTTTCCTGAGTTTTTATTTTATCGGCAAGATGAGCAAGTGTGCGATATTTAAGATATTTTTTCCAGTTTAGCTTTAACTCATCAGACGAATTTGCATATTCAATTTTTTCCGGATCGGTCTCCAAAGTTTCATCTGTTTCAAAATTAAAAGGTTTAGATAAAATTTCTTGGTAAAAATGCTCGACTTCTCCTATCCTTTGTTCGATTATATTATTCGAAAGATTAAAAAATTCGTAGCTTCTTTGTTTTATTTGGTCATCTAATTGATTTTCAAAACGATAAAGTTGGTCGAAATCTGACTTCAACAAAAAGCGCTTGCTATAGTCAAGTCGTTTCATATACAGAGAAAACATCTTTTGCGAAAACTTATCATCTAAATTTACTTCTAAAAAATGACTTCTTTCCAATCCCTGATGTATAATATCTATTAAGACTTTATTTCTTTTATCGTCCGTATCGCTTGTTGCTCCTATTAGAAACAAAAATATTACAAGGAACGAAACCAACATTTTTATAATTCTATAATTCATATCTTCAATTTTTCAATAAACCTCTATTAAACAATAAAATTAATCAAAATATTGTTACTTGGATAAAACTGTGAAATTTTCTTTTGCTTAATGAAGCGCTAAGTACGAGATCCGTACGCTTAGTGGTACTTCGACAGGCTCAGTAGAGCTGTGAGAGGTGCACTGGTAGTTATTTTGCCATCAGCCGCCTACTCTATTAGGTGCTTTTATTAAAAAAAATTATTTAATTCAAAATGGTGGTGTCCCTGTATCAAATGAATGTGAATAAAGAATTGTATCACCACTTACCACATTTGTGTAGATGTAGCGATTGTGAATATCTTTATATTTTGATTTTGAAACAGTCCTCTTTATTTTATAAATATATTTTGATTCAAGAATTGAATAAATCCTTACATCATTCATTTCAATACAATTGCGTATCACTCTTTTTATAGGACTTCTTGTCCAATACGCATCTGTTATATCTAAATCAACTGTGTCATTTTTGAAAGCACAAGAGTCTGGAAGGTTAATAAACCGTTCTAACAAGTCATTTCCAATACTATCACTAATCGATATAATATAATCCCCCTTTTTAAAATGGCTATCTAAAGTCAAATCTAACGAAGTAAGCCTTATTATTTTTGTTTTAGTCTTATCTCTAATGTCTCGATTAACCGAACAAGCGATTATTGTGAAAACGAATAAAATCAAGCTCCATTTCATAATTTTATTGAGTGTTATTATTTTCAATCGAATACGTTTTATTTTAATTGCACCTAACCCAAGTTGAGAACAATATTTTATATCTGCCTACATATGAGCATATTACGTTCATAGGATTCGTTTTTCGGGTACTACGGATTTTGTAATTTCAATATTTTCAACGAACTAAATTTCAAGTTGCAAAGTTAACAAAA
>JABHKC010000100.1 GCA_018692315.1 Bacteroidota bacterium
AAAAGGTATTTTTAAATCACGAATAGCTTCTTGTGATAAACTACCCATAATTGCACCTATTTTATTTTTATCAAATTGTGCTTGTCCAATTTCAGAGTTAAAAAATATTTCAAGAAACTTTGGATTAATAGTATTATCTAATAATTCAATATAAAAAACTTCAGAACTTATTACAAAATCATAATCTTTCTCTAATGCAATTGCATAGCCAAATGTACCCTTTCTTGTAAGTAGCAAATTACCTTTTTTTAATTGTATGTTTTTTGAAATTTCACTTGAATTAAAATCAATATATTGAATTTTATCAAATCTAAATTCTCCTTTTCTTATGTTTGCAACTTTTAAATAAGGTGTCCCATTATCTTTATAATCCCTAAAATCAAATCCATTATTTATTGATTTGATAATATGGCTAAATTTTTTGAATGGCTTTAAACGAAGTTTTTTATCATATTCATTATAAATATGACCATAATATTCAGGGTCAAGCCTTTTTTCTAATTCGCTTTTCTGTAATATAAAAACACGATTAGGGTTTAGTTTTGTATTTGATATTGTGTAAGTGTTCATCTTTTACTTATCCAGTTTATCTGGGTTCTTACCCAATTTTTTATCATCAGATTTTACTCTGCGTTCTAGTTTTTTAATATCTTCTTCTGCTGGCAGTTCTTCTGGTTTTATTCCCCTTTCAAGCAATATTTTTCTTACAGAACGATTGTTTGTAATGTGTTCGGCAGATATTTGTCTTTCACTTTTAAAGCTTTTTTCCTTGGTATTAAAAACAGTAATTTCAGTAGCAAAATCTTTTGCTTTTATAGTAATTGTTGGCAAGAAGTCGGCTAATGGTCTGTTTTGAGGAATACCTAATTTGGTTTTCATTTGTTTGGTATTATTTCCGCCAAATAAAGCTTGGTCACCTTTACTTCTTATAATTCCAAAGTTTCTGTCATTACCTGTTTGTTCAAAAATAAGTTCTGAAAGTTCTTTTTCCGAGTAAGTTAATTTTTGTCGTGCTTGAAGTCTTTCCCAGTCTTTTATTCGTTGCTCTATTAACTCATATTTTCGAGTTTGTATAGCAAAATAATTTTGAGCAAAAGCAATGCTTTCTTTTCGTGGGTCGCCATTTTGAGTTATCAAATAACAAGCATACCTTGTAAGCATAAAATCATCAATTTCTTTTGATGCTCCCTTTGGCATTTCTATCGTTTTCCTGATGTCAGGAAAATGATTAGATATGTCGTTACCACTTACTTCGCAAGCAATTTTTGCTTTGGTAATTACCTTGTTAAAATTCTCCCATTTGGCATATCCAAGTAAGTGCTGTAAATCTCTTGCAAACCAAAATTCTATACCTTCTTCGGTAGTGTATGAATGTTCTTCAAAATTTTTGGTTAGTGATTGTATTATTTCTTTTTTCATACTTCGGTCTCGTTTATACGATTAATAAACTTTGAAAGTTCTTTGCCTATTTCAACCAGTTCATTATTTTGTGTTTCCCTACCTGTTGCATCATAGCCAATATCTTCGGCAATTGCCATAAAAATAGGGTAATCGTCTAATGTTGTTTGTTTGGCTGAAAAATAATTTTCTGTAAGTTCTTCCTTTAAGAAATTTACTTTATCCTTAAATTCGTTTTGAATTTTAGTTTTATCGTCTTTTATTAGCTCGTTAATCTCTTTTTTATTAAAACTCGGATTTTTCTTTTTAGCTTCTGTTTCTAATTTCTTTATTGCTTCTTTTTTCTCTTTCTCCCATTTTTCAATGGTTTCAATATATTTATTATCTGTTTTTACTTTCTCTTTTAAGTTATCTTTTTGATTGATGATTTTTTCAGTTTGCTTTTTCTTATGCTTACGTAAGAATAAAACAGAACTCTTTACTCCTGCACCTGTGGCAGAAAATGCAGTTTGTGGTAATGAAACAACTGCTACAATTCTGTACATTTCTTCAATATTGTCTCTTACATATTGCAAACTACTGTTTGTTAAAATTCCGTCAGGAATTACAATTGCCAAATATCCATTTTCGTGCAAAAACTTATGGCACTGCTCAATAAACAATACTTCTGTGCTTTGGCTATCTCTAACTTTTTCTCTCAATGCTTTAACAGATAACCAATCATCTTCTTTTTTTCCAAGATTATATTGATGTAAATACGCTTTTTCAGTTTGTTTTATACTGCTTCCAAAAGGCGGATTTGTTACAATAAAATCGAATGAATTGTATTTAAACTCAAAATTTTTGGTATTGTTTTGCAAATCGATGTCCTTTAAAAGCCCGTCTGATGCAATTACATTTGTATGACCATCATCGTGAATAATCATATTCATTTTTGCAGTTCTTGCAATTTGGTCATTTATTTCAATTCCAAATAAGTTTTTTTCGGCAAAGTCGTGCCAAAATTTATAATGGTCTTTTTCTTCTTTTATCGGGTCGTAATATTCAGTTGCTTGTTCTCTTACTTTATCAAGTGCATACAACAAGAAGCCACCACTACCACAACTTGTATCAAGTACTTTTGATTTTTGAGTAATTGGAACGCTATCAACTATAAATTTCACAATTGGTCTTGGTGTAAAATATTGCCCAAAATCGCCTCTGAAATAACTACCCATAAAAGTCTCAAATGCTTTTCCTTTACTGTCAAGGTCAGTTTTGTTAAGATTTATTCTTTGGAAATACTTTACAATTGTTAATGTTTCTTGTGCAGAAAGAGAAATACCATCTTTAAAAACTTCGGGTGCTTCTTTTTCACCAATTGCATATATTTTTTTTACTCGATTTAATAAATCTTCAGGATCTTCACCCCTAAATAATTGGAAATCGTATGGTTCCCCGTTTATTCTGTGACGTTTTTCGTCCCAAATTTTACAGAAAATTAATTTGTCTAATTCGTCAAATGCAACACTTGGATTTCGTTGTCCACCACCCCAAAGTGCTTGATGCGATTGTATGAATATTTTTGTTAATTCGCTTTCGCTTACAACTTCTAATTCAAAAAACTTTTGCTTTTTTCCATAATCTTCTTCGGGTTCATAAACTCTGTTACCTTCAACTTGTGAAATTCCACCTTTTACATATTTGTAAGGTGCAAGTTTGTTAATTCCAAATTGTGGAATATCGGGTATTTCAATTCTACTTTTCGGTTTCTTATCAGGAACTTCGTAATATTGATTTTTTATTCGTGAAGTAGTCCAAACGTATTTTGCTCCTTCTGCTACTGCGTAACTATATGCTTGGTCAACCGCAATATTAAATTGTTGGTCGGTTAAATCTTCCTTTTTACATTCAACTAAAATATATGTTTCTTCGTGTTTGTCGTCATTGTAAACAATTAGGTCAGCTTCTTTTATTTCAGAACCCATTTGCACAGAAGCAAATTGCTTAATCCTTTTTTCAGAATAGCCATAAATCAAAACTAATGTTAGAAATGTTTCAGCTTGTACTTTCTCTTCGGGATTATTAAAGTTTCGTTTTTTGTTTTGATGTATGTAAGTTATAAAGTTTCGACTTTCGTCAAACTTTATTAATCCTTGTTTTATTCCTTGATCAATTATATTCATATAATTATTTATTCAAATTTATTCAAAAATCAAAGATACGGCTAATCTTTCAGGGGTGGAAAAAATAGCACTTTTGGTTTTCAACATTATTTGAACTTTTATTATCAATTTTCCGAAAAAACCCAAATGTGCTATTTTTACGTGGGCTTATTTCAATTTCTTTTTGGTTTCATTCAATGTTCGGTTGTTCTTTTAGCTTTTGTGTAACAATAGTATGTCCATAAAATTCCGTATATTTCCTTATTCTCTTTTAGTTTTAAACTTCATGTCATAAATTGAAGTAATTATCTATTTCTCAATCAGAATCTTTTTAGAATATCTGTAATTTTCGTTTTCAATAATTATTAAATATAATCCGTTTTGTACTTTTTCAAAATTAAGTACTTTCAGTTTTTCACTACTATCAGAAATAGAAATATTATTGATAATTTCGCCAAGCATATTGAATATTCTAATCTTGTAATGGCTTAACAAATCGTTATCCATATCGACATAAACAAGTGAAGAAGCAGGATTTGGATAAATATTAATATTTTCTGAATTGAATTTTTCGTCGATAGAATTTAATGTTCCGCAAAGAAAAGGTTCCAGACTGAGAGAAGTAGTAAATCCGGAAGAAATTTCAACAAATGATTTCCAAACTCCATTTTCCTTTACGTATGAAGTATTTAATCCGCCTTCGCCACGCAAATCGGCATGAAAAACCACGAAAGTATCAATGGGATTGTTGTAAAATATTTCATAGCCAATGAAAAAATTGCCATCGGTTTCTATTGCCGGATCAAAGTCGATATAATTATATGTTAATTCCTGAAAACCGGAAATCAAAATATCTTTTGAATGCAGAACTGAACCGGGCAAATTACCTCCTTCCCAAACTTTTACTGTTATTTTTGATGCTCCGGCTGCTGCATACGCACTTGCAACAGCAATATCAACTCCATGAATGAAATTTGCCTGTTGATTGGAATACTTTTCAGCAAATTCAGTAAATTCATATTCGTTATGACCTGTCCACCAGCCCCAGACACTTGTTCCAAATCCATAGGCTGCAAGTTCTTCTGTATCAGCAATATTTGAAACATAATCGCAACCCGAAACCACAGTTACGTAGCCACTTTTTAAAACCTCATCGTTGCCGGAACTATTCGTTGCTATTAATTTAACGTTATAAACACCAGGAGTTTCATATACAATATTTACCGGATGCTGATTGCTCGAACTTGTAGTGTTTGCACCTGAAAACGACCAAGACCATGAAGTAGGATTTCCAGACGAAAGATCTGTAAAATCAATATGACCGCCTTCTACGATTTGCGAATATGTTGAACTAAAGTCAGCTATGGGAGGATTACTACCATGAAATGGGTTGTAGCCATTGATATAAATATCCCCTGAATTATTTGGGTCTAACCAGGTCTGAAGCTGTTCATGATCTAAAGGATAGGAATCCCAGGCAGCATTTATTTTTTGAAAATAATCGTTTACATTGTTCGAGCAACTTGCCTGTCCTCCGGTAAGTTCTCCTATAATTCTGTGTTCTTCATTAAACAAAGGAGAGCCGGACGAGCCTCCCTCGGTTGTTCCCAACTCCCAATCGTGTATCCACCAATGTGTATTTTGGTCGAGCCCAGCACCATAATCGCCGGTTGTAGGAGAATCGTAGTCTTTCGATATTTTTTTTACATCTCCTTGCGGATGATGCAAACAAATTGCCTTTTTAGGAGACTCTGTCTGTCTGTCCCAGCCTGCATAATATGGCAGATAATTTGCTGGAGGACTTATACTTAACTCAACCAGAGAAAAGTCTAAATTGTTGTGGGTTGCCTTTAATGTTGAAGAAGAAATTTGCTGAGATATTTCCCCATCAGGACCACTACAAGTTGGGCTTTCGTAATTGAAATAAAATATTGCATCTGCTGCATTAGTACCATTAGTTATGCAATGATGAGCTGTCAGAACGTACGGACTGCCATCGGAATTTGTATTGTTTACCAAAGCTCCTGAACACAACATAGAATTGATAATTATCCTGCAAACAGCATGTTTTTCATTTTGCCAATCGTCTCCTTCGGTGCAATTTATATCAACATTGCAGGAACCAGAATTTCCAAAAGAACCATCTTTATTTCCATCTAAATGAGCATAAACATTTATATAATCGTGATAAACCTCTCCTACTTTTAGAGCTGCCAATCCAATTGCGTTTCTTGGTTTATGATATTCAATAACTATTTCTTCACCTTTTACGGGCGCTATTGTCAATGTTCTTGAAATCTTATTATTTTGGGCAGTGAATGCACCTGCAATATTTCTCCCATCTGCACTATAAATAAAAAGCTTCGATCCTTCCGGCAGATGAAACTCCTTGAACTTTAAGCCAATTGAATATGCACCTCTTGAACGAATTGCACAACGCCACACTTCATCGCCATTTTCAAGTATATCCGACTTTCCTTTCTTTAAAACATCTGCTTCGAATAAAATAGTTGCTGCATAGCGCATGGGAATATTTTTTTTTGCATTTTGCAAATCTTCGTTTTTTAAGCTCTGAATGTCAATATTTTCCATTTCATAAATTGGAATATCGTTGTTCAAATTTTTATAAAAACTTATAGGAGAGCCGCCTTTACTTTTTTGAGCAAAACTATTGCTATTTTGAAAAATAAACAAAAGCAAAAATAACATAGCAAAAGACCCAGCAAAACTTCTCATAACACAAAAAACTTTTAATTAAAAACACAAATATAGGAATTATAAAAAATATTACATTTTAAAAAACTATCAAGAATTTAGGTTAAATAGTGTCTCAATTTTCTGTTAAATAATATTTGATTTACAATTTTGAACAAAAGTTGTGGCAGAAAAAATTGAATAAAATTAAGCTAAATTCTATAAATTAATGGCAGAATTTCTCAATCTCAGTTTTTCAAAATTCATTTAAAATTTGACAAATAAAAAAATAGCTTTGACAAACGTCATATTTTTTCTGATTTATACCAAAAGAAAAAGGCAACTTAAAAGTTGCCTTAATCAATCAAAAAAAATGAAAAAAAACCTAACTTAAATATGTTTAACCTTTGCTGACTTCTAATACGTTAACCCATTTTAAAGGTTACAAAAATGCTTGTTAATTTCTTGTTGATAAGTCGCTAAAACAACAAACCATAGTTTTCAATATATTTGCAAAAAATTAATTTTTATGGTTGAAAATTATTCTGATGATACAATAAAAACTTTAGACTGGAAGGAACATATTAGAAAACGTCCGGGAATGTATATTGGTAAACTTGGCGATGGCTCATCTCACGACGATGGAATATATATCCTCGTAAAAGAAGTTATTGACAACTCCATTGACGAATATATGATGGGATTCGGCAAATATATTGATGTTAGCATTTCCGAAAAATATGTAACTATCAGAGATTTTGGAAGAGGAATTCCTCTAAATAAAGTTGTTGATGTTTCGTCGAAAATGAATACTGGAGCAAAATACGATTCAAAAGTTTTCAAAAAAACAGTTGGGCTAAACGGTGTTGGAATTAAAGCAGTGAATGCTCTTTCTGAGTATTTTCACATACAATCTATTAGAGACAAGCAAGAAAAATCGATTGAATTTTCGCAAGGACAAATAGTTTCAGAAAATCCTATTTCGCAAAGCAGCAACGAAAATGGCGTAATTATCAAATTCAAACCCGACGAAAACATGTTTGGAAATTATCGCTACATTTCCGAGTATATCGAAACTTTATTGAGAAATTATGTTTTTTTAAATTCGGGTTTAAGAATTAACTTTAACGGAAACAAATTTTTTTCAAGAAACGGACTACTCGATTTACTAGATGAAAAAATGAATGCTCCAGGAAAATATCCAATTATTCATCTAAAAGGCGAAGATATAGAAATTGCAATTACACATGGGAATCAGTATGGCGAAGAATATTATTCGTTTGTAAATGGGCAACATACCACTCAGGGCGGAACTCATTTGCTTGCTTTTAAGGAAGCCTACGTTCGGACAATACGAGATTTTTACAATAAAAACTACGAACCCTCAGACATTAGAACATCAATTGTTGCCGCTGTAAGTTTAAAAGTTGAAGAGCCAATTTTCGAATCGCAAACAAAAACCAAGCTTGGCTCGAAAAATATTAGTCCGCAAGGAGTTTCTGTAAGAAATTTTATACTCGATTTTATCAGAACAACACTTGATAATTATCTTCATAAAAGTCCTGAAACTGCAAATATTTTGCAGAAAAAAATTCAGGAATCTGAAAAAGAAAGAAAAGCAATATCGAATATTAAAAAGATTGCAAAAGAAAGAGCAAAAAAAGCAAGCCTTCATAATAAAAAACTACGCGATTGCAGAATACACTATAATGCAAAAAACGGAGAGGAACGCTTACAATCTACAATTTTTATTACTGAGGGCGATTCGGCGAGCGGTTCTATCACAAAATCGAGAAATGTAAATACTCAAGCAGTTTTTAGTTTGAAAGGAAAACCTCTTAATACTTATGGACTTACAAAAAAAATTGTTTACGAAAACGAAGAATTTAACTTGTTGCAATCTGCCCTGAACATTGAAGATAGCTTAGAAAATTTAAGATATAATAATGTTGTAATTGCCACTGATGCCGATGTTGATGGAATGCACATCAGGCTTTTGCTGATCACATTTTTTCTTCAGTTTTTTCCCGATTTAATAAAAAACGGACATCTCTACATTTTACAAACTCCACTATTCAGAGTAAGAAACAAAAAGAAAACCTTCTATTGCTACAACGATGACGAAAAAAAGAAGGCTATGAAAAAAACCGGAGTTAATCCAGAAATTACAAGATTTAAAGGTTTAGGAGAAATTTCGCCTGATGAGTTCAAATATTTTATTGGGAAAGATATTCATTTAGAGCCTGTTATATATAAAAAGGAAGAATCTGTTAGCGATTTGCTCTCATTCTATATGGGGAAAAACACACCTGCCCGACAAGAATTCATAATAAATAATCTGGTAATTGAAGAAGATTTGGTCGAACAATAAAAGGTCTATTTATTTTTGATGAAAGCTAAAATTATGGGAAGCTAATTTTCTAAAACGAATTTCAATTATCTATAACTGATACTTTCTAAATAAGATTGCAAAATAATAGTTGCACTAATTTTATCTATAAGCGCTTTATTCCGCCGAGCCATTTTTTTTACACCTCCATCAATCATTGTTTGAAAAGCAATTTTCGATGTAAATCGTTCGTCAACAAGTGAAATTGGGATATGTGGATATTTTTTTTGTAGTTTTTCTAAAAAAGGATCAATAAATACGGTAGCTTCAGATTTTTCATTTCTCAAAGTTTTAGGGTATCCAACCACGAATCGTTCAACAATTTCTTTTTTCAAATAATCTTCAATGAATTTGAAGATTTCTGGCGAAGCTAATGTCGTCAGCCCTGAAGCTATAATCTTTTCAGAATCTGTAACAGCAATGCCGATGCGTTGCTTGCCATAATCTATTGCAAATATTCTTCCCAATTTATTAGTAATTTTTAAAAACAAAAATCCGAAGCAGTTTTTCGTGCCAGATTATATTCACTTACGATATTTTCAATGATTTGAGAAACTGGCAAAATCTTATCAATACTGGCTGAAACTTGTCCAATTTCCAGTTCACCTTCATAAATATCTCCATCGAACATTCCCAATTTTGCCCTTCCTCGTCCTAACATCTTCAATAATTCTTCCTTCGATTTTCCTGACAATTCTGCTTTTTCTACTCTTTCGCAAAACTGATTTTTTATTAGCCGAACCGGAATTAATTCTTTGAAAGACAATCGGGTACTTCCTTCTTGTGCTTTTAGAATTTCATTTTTGAAATTAATGTGAGCCGACGACTCTTCCGAACAAACAAAACGGCTTCCAATCTGAACTCCATCGGCACCCAAAACCATTGCAGCAAGCATCGATTTTCCGGACGAAATACCACCGGCAGCAATCATTGGTTTTTCAATTTTATCTTTGACTTTTGGAATTAAAGTTAGTGTAGTTGTCTCCTCTCGTCCGTTGTGTCCGCCAGCTTCAAAGCCTTCGGCTACAATTACATCTGCTCCAGCATCTTGACTTTTTAATGCAAATTTAGAATTTGCCACTACATGCGCAACAGTGATTCCATTTTCTTGAAGATGCTTAGTCCAGATTTTCGGATTTCCTGCCGAAGTGAATACTATTTTCACTTCCTCTTCAATAGCAATTTTAATTATTTGCTCTGCATAAGAATAAATTAATGGGACGTTTACGCCAAATGGCTTTTTCGTGGCATTTTTCACTTTTCGGATATGTTGCCTGAAAATTTCAGGTGTCATTGATCCGGCACCTATTAAGCCTAATCCACCGGAATTGCTTACAGCCGAAGTAAGTTCCCAGCCACTACACCAAATCATTCCTCCTTGAATTATTGGATATTGTATTCCGAAAATTTCACAAATTCTATTTTTTGCCATAATGAACAATTTGGAGAAGATTACTTAATTTCTAATTTTTGTTAGCCATAAAGTTGAAACGAAAAGACAATTATTTTTTTAGCATTTTGACTCGTTCTATTCTAGAATTGCCAATATCTAATATTTCAAATTCAAAATTTCTAATTTTTATCTTATCGTGCAAATTTGGAATACTTTCATAATGAAACAAAATATAGCCTGCTATTGTGTTATAATCTTCTGACGCTTTAATATTTAAGTTGAATTTTTCGTTTATAAAATCAATTTCTAAACGGCCTGAGAAAATGTATTCGTTTTCGTTTATTTTTTTGTCTTCCAGCTCAATTTTATCGTGTTCGTCTTCTATTTCACCAAAAATCTCCTCAATAATATCTTCTGTAGTTATTACTCCTGATGTGCCTCCAAATTCATCTACAACTACTGCTATATTTTTTCTATCTTTCATAAAAAGCTCAAGCAATTTGTTTGCAGGCATCGATTCCGGAACTATTGGCAATTGGATTATTTTTGACTTGATTGATTTCGGATTTTTGAATAGTTCTGATGAATGAAAATATCCAACAATATTATCAATATTATCTTTATAAATAAGAATTTTTGACAAACCTGTTTCTATAAATGTCTGAATAAGAAGTTCTATGCTTTCGTTTTTTTCGAGAGCAACAATTTCGGTACGAGGAATCATACATTCCCTGAGTTTTACATCAGAAAAATCGAGGGCATTTTGAAAGTATTTTATTTCTTGCTGAAGTTCTTCATTTTCTTCAGATTTTATATTTCCCTTGCCAATAAAATCATCCAAATCGACTTTTTCGAAAGCAACTTTTTCGGTGTTATTTTTAATACTTGCTTTCAAAAAACCTAAACTAAGATACGACAACCAGATTGTAAATTTCGCTATCGGGTAAAACAAATAATAAAAAAATGCAACCGGAATTGAAAAAACATTTAGTGCAATATTGGCGTTTGCCCGGAATACAGTTTTTGGAAGAAATTCTGCTGTAAAAAGTATAATAATTGTTGAAATAATTGTTTGAACACTTAACACAACAATTTCAACAGAAACAAATTTTAAAATAGTTGGTTCAAGAATTTTTGCCATTTGCATTGCAAAAATCACAAGGGCAATATTGTTTCCAACAAGCATAGTTGCAATATATTGTCCCTGATTTTTAGTAAAAACGCTTATAATGCCTGAGGTAAGAAATCCTTGCTTTTTCTCTACTTCAATTCTAAGCTTGTTCGATGAAACAAAAGCTATTTCCATTCCAGAAAAAAAAGCTGAAAAAACTAAGGATATAAGCGATATTAATATTTGTTCCAAACTATAATTCTATTATGAATATTTTTTGCACAATTTTGTTCTTACTATTTTATTGATTCAAAATAATTAATTTCATTCTTTTAAATTAATTATCGATTTTGTTTTTCTAATTGTCCAGTAGTCGAAGTTTTGGTCTGCTTGAAATCCTTCACCAAAAGTAATTTCGTCTTCTGTAATTATTTCAACATATTTGTCTGAGTAGGTAATTTTTTTTCTTTTGTCCCAAAACAATTGCTCGGTTTTTATTGTATCTCCGCTTGTGTTTACTACTACAACGTTTTCTCGGGCTTGCCAAAGGTCTCTTCTTTCAAGATAAATTGCATAATTTGCTCTCAAACTTGAGCTTTCGTTTTTCCATTTGTCGTAGAAAATAACTTCTATTCCTTCAGGGAATTCAAGATATGGATTAACATTATTATCGTATCTTTTAATTCTTGGAGAAATCATCTTCATTTTCAAAATTGACGAATCAGTGAAAATAATTTCCGAATCTTTAACAGATTGAATTGGCAGGCTGTCTGTATTGGTGAGTAATTTAATTTCTTCAATATCGTTTTCGCAAGAAAAAAGAAATCCGACAAAAATTAATATTATAAAAAATCTAAACTTTTTCAACAATTCTATCAAACTAAATATTGTCATTTTAAAATGACTAAGGAATTTTTTATCAAGCTTCGATTTCTGAACATTTTTGAACTATGCAAAACTTAAAGTTCAGAAAAGCTCAGAATTCATAACTTATTTATTTAAATCTTACTTTTGTAGTTTCGTTTATCCAACAAGTCACAGTGTATTCCTGACCTTCTGTAAATCCATACATAAAAGCATTTTCGTTGTTCGGAAAGTGTTTTGTGTATTCAACAATTTGTTTGTTTGCTTCCTCGGCTACAGACGGATCAACTGCCTTGGCTTTGGCAAACTTATCTACTGCAACCCAATAAACTGCTTTTCGTTCGAATTCGTTTTCTCCACAAGCTTTGGAAGATGAAGCATAAGCATTTCCAATTAAGATATATGGTTTTCCGAAAGTATTGTCGAACTGAATTGATTTGTAGGCATAAGTTCTTGCCAATGGGCTGTTCTGAAATTTGCTGAAGGTGATAACTCCTAATTCATAGTAATACTTTGATTTGGTTTTGTCGTCTTCTTCAAACTCGATTGCTTTTAGATAATAATCGGTTGATTTTGTATAATCTTCTTTTTTCAAAAACAGTTTTGCGAGCATATAGGCAGCTATTGCTGAAGGTTCCAATTCATAGAGTTTTTCCGAAGCTTTTGCAAATAATTCAGTATTACCTCCTCCTTCGGCTTTATCTAAAAGCTTTAGCATTTTTTTCAATAACAAAGTATCGTTGGGTGTTGCTTCAAATTTTGGCGCAAAAAGATTAACCAAAGCATCGGTATCTGCAGCGCCGCATTCCGAAAACAATTTTTCGATATTGTTTTTTACTTTATTCAAATTTTCAATTTTCTTGGCATTCTTTTCATTTTTCAATTGCTCTTCAACAATATCCATTGCAATTGTATAATTCTCAACAACTTGCTCTTTTTCAGCTTTTTTCTTTTTAAATAAGCTAACTATTGTTTGAAAATATGAATTTACAACAACAGCTTCACAATTCATTCCTTCCAGTTCGACTGATTTTGCGAGATATTTGTAAGCTTCTTCTTTAGCTTCTTTATTGTACGAAACCAAACTATATCCTTTTCGTCCAAGAACTTTTCCTTCCTGTCCAAAATATTTTATTCTTTGGTCGTAAATCATCATTAAAGTATCGACATACTTATTTTTGATTTCTTTATTCGCCTTTTCTTTTTTGATATAGTCCTTGAAAATTTTAACTCCATTCAAATAAATATTTTTACTTGATTTTGGGCATTCCTTAAAAACAACTCTCCAAGGCGTAATGGCATCTTCATAGTTCTTTTGTTTTACAAACTCGCTGTACAACGATGAATTTCTAACACAATTGATACTATCATTCCCATACTTAGGTAAATCTTCATTTTCTTGTGCAAATAGTGTACTTAAACACAAAACCAAAAATACTAATAAATGTATTTTTAAACTATCTTTTCTCATTTTCAAAATAATTAATCAAATTTTCTTTTTACAAACCAAATATCGTGCAAAGATAAGTTTAAACTAACAATTGCATAATTTTCTTTAATTAGATTAAAATCGGTAGTTCCTCTTTGCCCTACTTTAACAGCAATATTTATTGCCGAATTTGTATATCTAATGGGTAAGCCGAAACCGAGGCTTATTCCTATATCGTTCAATTGTTCGTATCCAAACATCTCACTGTTTATATCTTTGGTAGGGATATTCAAATAGGTGTTTGAATAATGTGCACCAATTCTATAATTAACTCTTTTAAAATAATTTGTTATAGACCTTTTGTTTGGAACGTATTGAAATCCTACAGAAAAATTATTGCTATTCTCTAAGTTATCGCTTTCGCCGAGGAATGTACTTTCCGACCAATTTTGAGTAGAGTAATCTGCACCAAATAAAACTTTTTCTCCTTTAATAGAAAATCCGATCCCAAAATTTGTTGGTAAAACAATTTCATCTGCTTCGCCAGACAAATTTACTATTGTATCGCTACCATAATAAGGACTAAGTTTCAAATCCAAAACATTTTTTGTAACTGAGATATTCGATTTATTGCTAAAAACTAATCCGAATGTGTAATCAAATTTATCATTGTAATTATTTGAATATTGTAGTCCAAAATCAAAATAAAAGTCACTAATATTTACTTTATTGCTATTTTCAATGCTCCAAACAGTATTGTCTTCAAAACTAAGAATACTTTCTTGTTCAATAAATCCGAACAAATATGTAGCATTAAAACCAACAGAAAGGTGTTTTTTTATTAGAAAAGAATTCCCAAAATAGAATTGCTTGATACCTCCATTTCCTTTATAATAATTATCGATTGTTCCAAAACCGTATGTATTACTTGTGTCAGAAGTTCTAATATTATAGCCAACATCAGAAAATGGAAGCAATCCAAAACTCGAATACCACCAATCTGTTACTGGAAATCCGATTGACAAATAATTATAATTCATATCATTATTAGTTTGACTCGATTCTACGGTTTCAGAAAAAGTTGATCGATAATAGAGGCCTGCTTCAAAAATAAATGATAATGTATCAAATGATGAATATGATGCCGGATTAGAACAATTTATATGATTCGAAGAACGTAAACCATAAGCCAATCCTCCCATTGCTTGATTTTGTCCAAAACCTCGTTGGGTAATATAGCCAATTCCGTATCGTGTATATGGAGAACTAATTTGGCTTTGAGTATAGCCACGATTGTTCGAAATAATCAGTATTATAAGCGAAACCAATATTTTAAGAACTACGATTTTATTTTTCATATATTTTGTATTTCTATTTGAAGCAAAGAACTAATTGAAATAAATTATATTGCATATTTATATTTATTGCCTTGAAAATATACCTAAATCATTGATAATCTATAATTTTATTTAATCCAATTAATACTAAATTTGATTCTGCAAATATTGGATTTTTTAGTTTCCTTTCAAAGAAAAAAGAATCGCCACCTGTAAAAATTACTTTCAAATCTGAGTATTTCATTTTCAATTCATGAATATAAGTATCAATTTCGAAAATCATTCCGTTTTGTACGCCTGAAATAATTGCCTGACTTGTTGAATTTCCGATAAGTTGAAACTCGTCGAGCGGACTTAACAAAGGAAGGTTTCCAGTAAATTTATTCAATGCTTGAAATCGCATATTTAGCCCGGGAGAAATATTTCCTCCCATATATTGATTTTTAGAATTTAGAAAATCGAAAGTAATAGCAGTTCCGGCATCGATTATCAAAACATTTTGTTTTGGGAACATGTGGCTTGCACCAACTACAGCAGCAATTCTATCCATCCCAAGCGTATTAGTCGATTTATAACAAATCTCTATAGGAAGTTTGGTGTTTTGATTTAGCAGAATTACATTCTCGAAATGCTTGGAAATTAGATTATACTGAAAATCATCTTCTTTTTTTACCGAAGAAACTATAATATTTCTAAAAGACGAAAACCTGCTCTTTATTTCACGAACAGCATTTTGATCTATTGTTAAATAATAATTCACATGAATTATTTCATTGTTCTTGAAACAAGCAAACTTGGTTCTACTATTACCTATGTCTATAATTAAATTCATTTCGTTCAGAATATTTCTATTCTTTATATTAATACATTTTAGAAACTGATATCAAAATAAATCAATTCATTCAATTTTTTGCAAAAATATAAAAACAAAATTATTTGATTTTTAGAAATTGTTTATATTTTTACTATTTTTAACTGATTTTTTGTTGAATAAACTTATAGACTTATGGTAACGAAGAAAAAAATTCTCATTGTAGAAGACGACCATCTTATTGCAACAATTTTCAGAATGTTTATAAAAGAGTTGAACTACGACCTTATAGATATATTGAGTAATAGCGAAGATGCTATAAAAAAAATTCCTGCCTTAAAGCCAGACATAATACTCATGGATATTTTAATAAACGGGCAGCAAGATGGTATTGAGGTTTCAGAATTCATCACAAAGGAAATTGATGTTCCAATTATTTTTATAACCAGTAATATAGAAGAAGAAATTGTAAAAAGAGCTGTCAATGCAAATGCTTATGGATTTTTGGTGAAACCAATTGATAAAAAAGCATTAGGAATATCAATTGAACTTGCCTACAGAAAACATAAATCTGATATTGAATTGAAGAAAAGAGAATATTTACTGAATAGTATTATTAACCAATCTCCGGATTCAATAATAGTAATACATGACGAAAAAATTGTTTTTGCAAATAACAAAGCTTTGGAACTGTTCAACATATCTGATTTTCAAAAGATTATAAAAAAATCAATTTTAGACTTCTTCGACGAAAAACATTCTGTAGTACTAAAATCGCATATTGATAAAGCAATTGTTGATGAAAAACCTATTGGTGCTTTTTCTATACAATTTTCTCCTATGAACAAAAAATCTCTTGAAATTTTGATTGAGGGCTCTGTTATAAAACACAATAATGAGAATTATATTCAATTAATAATGCAATAACTTTATTTATCTATACTAAAAATGCCAAAATTTATTGGAATCTTCAGCAAGGAAGACAATATCAAAACTCAATTGATTGATGTATCAGAAAACCTGAACTATATTGAGAATATAGGCTATGATAAATTATGCATTCGTGCAAATCTAAACGATAATAAAATTTTCTTTTGGGGAAACATTTTCAATACAGCCGAGCTGAAAAAATTGCTGCAAATTGAAGATAATAATGTTGCAAAAATTGTATTGTCATTATACCTTAAAAAAAAAACGATGGATTGAAATTGCTTGATGGAGATTACAGTTTTGTAATAATCTCAAAAGAAGAAACAATACTTTGCAAAGATCGTCATGGTACGGGTCCACAATTTTACTATTCAAACACTTTTTTTGCAAGTAACTTAAACCAGTTATTAAATTTCAAATCCTTTTCTGCCAAACCAAACTATAAATCTTTATTCACTTTTTTGAGCCTTGGATATATTCCCTCTCCCGAATGTTCCTTAGAAGGAGTAAAAAAACTACCCGCCGACACAGTATTAATCAATAAATATGGTAATACTGTACTTACTAAAATCAACACTTTCGAAGATTTTATGAATAGTGCAGGCACACTCAATATATCTGAAGCCGATGTAACCAATGAATACAAAAATTTGCATAAAAAAGCTATTCAGGCAAGAGTTGCAAATAAAAACTCCATTGGATTATTATTGAGTGGAGGATACGACTCCGGCGGGAATATAGCAGCACTTCGAGATTTTTACGATGGAAAAGTCAATTGTTTTTCGATAGGTTTCAAAAGAAGTACTTTGACAGAACTTCCTTTTGCAAAAATTCTTGCTAAAACTTACAATGCCGAGTTTTATCCTTACGAAATTGATGGTTCCGAGATAAACTACTTACCAGAAATTGTTGATTATTTGGGAGATCCATTTCAAGAAGGGGGATTAATGGTCAATTATTCTGTAATGAAAATTGTCAGCCAATCGCGCCCCGAGATTCTATTAGGTGGCGATGGCAACGACCAATACCACGGCACTTCCGGAAAAGAACTTGCTTTGAATTGGAGAATTAATAAAAATGGATTTACATGTTTTCAAAAATTATTCAGCAGTATTTCGGATATGAGTATTTTTGAAAAAGACAATATATTTTTCAGGGCAAGATTTCACAACGAAAAAATTCTAAATATACAGAAAAGCGACACATTTGGTTTTAGCGAATCGCTGCTCAAAAGACTTGTTCTACAAAAACAATATATCCAAACTCCCGACTATACTAAACTGATTCCCAAAAAATTCAAAAATTTCGACGAATTTTATTATGTTCATAATTATTTATTAGACATTCAACAAGTTATAAATAATGTAATTTTATTTAAAGCTTCAAAAATGGCTTCGATGTTTGGAAATAATTTAACTTTTCCGTACATGAGCACAGATTTATATAATTTTTTGAAACAACTTCCCGTAAATCTTAAATTTCATGGAACTGTAGAACAACTATCCAAAGGAGCAGGAACCTCAAAATTTACTCATAAACAATACTTTAAACCAAAACTACCGCCTGAAATAATCAATAGAAAAAGACAAGGTGGTTTTGCTCCCTTACCAATCTTTTTAAAAGACAATGATAGAAGAAAGATGATTGAAAATATTATCTTGAAATCGGATGCAACAAATGAATTGTTCAACAAAAAATTCCTAAACAACTGTTTTAGTAAATACGATGCAGTTGCAAATACAGATGGATACTGGTTTTGGTATAAACAAGTAAAAGCTACTCAAATGTTCAATCTATTGGTAGTTTCACTTTGGTGGGAACGCTTCATCAACAACAAGTCTAAAAATAAACTTTCTGAATTTTAAAGGCAATTCATTTTTTTATGATACTGAAAATGCCCGCTATAATGTTGTGCATTTTTATTTTATCAAATACATATAAATAAGAAACTAAAACCAACT
>JABHKC010000101.1 GCA_018692315.1 Bacteroidota bacterium
ACAAACATTCCTGAAAAAACAGAAATATTTGTTTACACACTACTCGGGCAATCAATTTCAATAAATAGAACAGAAGAATATGGAAATACTAAAATCCTCGATATTTCGAATTTAGATTCTGGAGCATATTTTTTGGATATTTGCGAAAGCGGAAAAACTGTTGGTAGAGTTTTGTTTTTGAAGGAGTAGTTTCAACATTGACAAAGTTTTCGAGATTTACATAAGTTAAATGCTTGTATATTAGCTAATCAGACCCTGCGGGTTTTTAAAACCCACAGGGTCTGTTTGTTCACTTGTTGAGATTTGCCAAAGGTTGCAAATTTGCGGTAGCATGGGCTTTTTATTATAAACATTCCTGAGGGATAATTATATTTCCATCATCAATTTCCAATTCCAAAATCTAAAACTTAAAGTTCCAGCTAATTGAAGGAATTATTGGAAACAGAGAAACTTTTTTTGCTTCGGTAACGAAACTTCCGGTTTCAATTTCACCTTCGTAATCGAAATAAATAAAGTATGGATTATGGCGGCTATAAACATTATATACCGAAAGATTCCAGGAAGATTGATAGTTTTTCTTTTTTTTACGGAAATACGAAATCGAAAGATCAAGTCTGTGATAAGGCTCCATTCTGTACGAATTTCTATCGCCATATTCATTGACTATTTCACCACCAATAAAATATCTTGCAATGGGCAAAGTAGCAGTATTTCCGGTTGCATAAACAAAAACAGCGGAAGCCGTCCATTTATCGTTAAATTTATAGGTAGTAATTATCGACAAATCGTGCCTTCTGTCGTATTTTGCAGGAAAATTTTTCCCATCGAAAAGTTCCGGAAAAATTCGAGTGGTTTTTGAAAGTGTATAACCAATCCAGCCGGTGGTTTTGCCGAGCGACTTTTTCAGGAAAACTTCCATTCCGTATGATTCGCCTTCACCAAAAGTGAAATTATTATCCGGATTGTCGGCAACATTATCGCCAGGCGTTGCTCCATCTTTATATTCAATTTGATTTTCCAGTTTTTTATAATAAAATTCAACGGAAGTTTCGAACATATTTTTATGGAAATTCCTGAAATATCCTATTGCATATTGTATCCCAAACTGAGGAACAACTATGTCGGAGCTTGGAACCCACAAATCTGTTGGCATAGAAACCGACGAAATTGTAGCAAGATGAATATATTGATAATTTTGTGTAAATGAAGCTTTTATAGAAGAATTGTCGTCAAGTGAATATCTTAAAGAAAATCGTGGTTCAATATGATTGTAATGAACAACTTCTTCGCCTGCATCGTAATGAATTGAATCGGTAGTAATTCCTCTGTCATCTTTTATATACCTGTCAAATGGCCCAACTTGCTGAAAATATGTAGCACGCAATCCGGCATTAATTTTTAGTTTGTCGCTTAGGTCGAATTCATCGCAAATATAAATTGCAGCATCGTTGGCATATTGTTTCATTCTTTCGTCTGAATTATAATCGACCTCACCAACTTTTGCCGAAACACTGCTTGGTATAAATT
The DNA here is from genome assembly GCA_018692315.1 of Bacteroidota bacterium. NCBI lineage: Bacteria > Pseudomonadati > Bacteroidota > Bacteroidota bacterium. The sequence goes on from JABHKC010000101.1 coordinate 1,528, forward strand.
TATGACGAATGAGATTTGTCCCGAATTTGATATTGTGATTAATATTTGGGAAATATGAAAAATCAACTTTCAAATTATAATCGGTGATTCCCGAAAACAACTTCATTTCAAAATCTTCCTGAATCACGTCGAAACTAAACTGATAGTCGCTAAAAATTGCAGTGGTATTCATAAAAAGCCGACTATTAAACAAATGGTTCCATCGGAGCGAACTTGTTGCATTTCCCCATGGAATTCTCATAGAAAATTCATCCTCTCTATTTTCAAATAAAAAAACATCTCGCCCGAAATATGCGCTTAAATAAAGTCGGTCTTTATCGGAAAATCGATAATTGACTTTTGCATTAAGATCGTAGAAAAAGTAGCCGGACCCTTTAAATTCCGATGTGTCGGCAATAAATGGCTGAGTCAAAATGTCGATATATGTGCGCCTCCCTGAAACAATAAAAGAACTGGTGTCTTTTTTTATAGGTCCTTGAAGCGTTAGTCTTGACGAAATAAGCCCAATTCCACCATCGGCATGATAAGTTTTGCTATTGCCATCCTTCATAGAAATATCGAGAACCGACGACAGTCTGCCACCATAATTTGCAGGCATTCCGCCTTTTATCAAATTCACATCTTTTATAGCATCGGCATTAAACACTGAGAAAAAACCAAAAAGGTGAGAAGCATTATAAACTACGGCTTCGTCAAGCAAAATCAGGTTTTGATCTGGTCCCCCACCCCTTACGTAAAATCCGGCACTTCCCTCGCCCGAAGATTGTACGCCTGGCAAAAGTTGTATGGTTTTCAAAATATCGACCTCGCCAAAAATTGCCGGCAGCAATTCAATTTCTTTCACAGGCATTTTAATCGTACTCATTTCGGTGCTTTTAATATTTTTATCAAGTCGTTCGCCCGAAACAATAACCTCTTCTTTTTCAACACTAATTTTATCAAGAGAAATATTCAATCGCAAGTTTTTATCCAAATTTATTTTTTTTGAATAATCCTGAAATCCTAAATATGAAGCAACAATAGTAAATTCTCCCTTCTCCAAACTAATTGAATAATAACCATAAGAATTTGTAGATGTTCCTTTCATCAATTCCTGAATGTAAACTGTGGCACCAATCATGTTTTCGCCTGATGATTTTTCACTTACGAAGCCACTTATTGTAAAGGCCTGAGAATTAACCGTTAATGCAAACATTAAAAAAGAAATAAAAATAATTAATTTTCTCATTCACTTTAAATTAGAAATTACGAAAAAAATGCAATATAAAGGAATTTTAACGAGTTTTTGGTTTGCTAAGTATTTGATAAGAAAAATAATGCGGAATAATTCTACTTTAGTATCTTATTCATGATATTCATGTATTTTTTGGTAGAATATTCTTTATATCCTTAAAATGGTTAAATTATACAATTATTCAGCAATTTCAATTTTAAAATCCTTATTTATCCCTAAATAAAGTTCAGTAAGGCTTTTTAATTCTTTTAAAGCTGAAATATCTGTGATTTAATTATTATTTGTATAAGCTTGTCAAAGTTTTAAACTTTGACAAACTTGCTAAAACTGAAATATCTGTGATTTTATTGAATCTTAAATCAAGTTCAGTCAGGTTTTTTAATTCTTTTAAAGCTGAAATATCTGTGATTTGATTATCATTTAAATTAAGTTCAGTCAGGCTTTTTAATTCTTTTAAAGCTGAAATGTCTGCGATTTTATTATATCCCAGGTTTAAGTTTGTCAAAGTTCTATACTTTGTTAAAGTTTGTGGGATTTCTGTTAAACCAAAACGGACAATACTCAATCCTGTAACAACTCCATTTGGGTTGCTGGAATATTCGGCTGTTTTTTCCCATCTATATATAATAATTTCAGAAATATCAACTTTTTTAAATTTGGTGTTGAGTTCTTTTTCTAATTGTTTAATACTTTCTAAACCCACTAATTTATTTATTTCAATATCGTTTGGGTTTAGTTTATTTATTAATAAAATAATCTCTTGATTTTCTATTTTTTGTTTTTTTGAAAAACTAAAATATTCGTACAAAAAATTTAAAAACTCATTGCTTTTGTATGCAGGTTTTAGTTTATGTGCATTGTAATAATTTTCAAATATTTCTTTATAGTTTTCGCTTGTTTTATTGTTTTGCAAATGTTTGCATTTTGCATAATAAAAAAGTGCTTCGTAGTGTTGGGGGCGGTAGTTTATAATTTCTGCATATAGTTTTTCGGCTTCTTTATAATTTTTTTCGTTATAATAGAAACGCGCATTTGTCAGCATAGCATCAATTTCAACATCAATTTTCGCGAATACTTTTTGTATTTCTTCAGTGGCAATTTCAGTAACTATCCATTTTCTGAAAAATTCTACGTAAAAGCTGTATTTTTCTTTATTAACATTTTTCAAAAACTTAATATTATTCAGCCTGTTTAATGTATCATAAAGTTTGTCGCAAGCCGGCAATACAGCCAAATTTGCAGCCCTAACTTTTATATTTTCCCCGCAAATATCATCCTTGCTTTCTTGTAGTAGTGCGGCAATATATAGCACAATTTTGTCTTTTGGAGTGAGAGTATCCCAAATCCAAATCACTCCGTTGCTATATCGTTTTATGGCAATTGGCAAACTTTCTTCAACCGTCTGCAAATTAATGTTTTGCAGGTTTTTGTCCAATGCAAGATCGAAGGCAATATGTGCCAGACATTGAGTGAAATATGGCTGTCCTCCGGTAATTTCAAATATTTTTTGTTTGGCATCGTCCGAAATTGGTAAAATGTTATCGGCTTGTGCAAGCAATTGTTTAACTATTTCGTTGGAGAAATACCCGATTTCTATTTGTTGTCCGAATTTAGTAATTTGTCCAAAACGCGCAGTATCAAGGTCTTTATAGTTTCTGCCAATCGCAAAAACTATTTTTAAGGGAATATTATTTTGTTTCAGCTTTTCAATAATTGCGGCACAATAGGGTATAAAACGATGATACGAAAATGTTTTTTTAAATTCCCGAATGCTTTCAAGCTCACCTAAAACATCAAATTCATCGAACAGAAGAATTAGTTTACGGTTTTTCAGATTTTTTTTTAATAAAGGTAAAAACTCAGAAATAAAACTATTTTCGTTAATAATGATTTTAAATTCAAAATCTAATTCTTTGGCAATTCTTTGAGCAATTTTATTTAATAAATCGTTCAAATCTGTTTCGCCTTCAGCTTGCAGAGTTATATATATTGCTTTTGAATTATTATTGTTATGAAGTTTTTCAATTTTTTTCAAGACCGAAGTTTTCCCTATTCGCCTTTGTCCCGATAACAAAAAGTTATAATCTTTTTCGCGTTCAATAAATTTTTCTATTTCACGTAGTACTTCTTCTCTGTCGAAAAAATCGTTTTCAGCATAAACTTCTGCTGATGTTATAAAAGGATTTTGGTATGTATTCATAACAAAATTATTTTTTTTCTAATTTATTTGAATTCAGATTTTGAGTATTCCACGAATATTTTAAGTGCAGTATCAAAAACTTTTTCGCCGGTATTTTTCAAAAGTGTATTGAGTTTTTCAAAAGTTCTTTTTGGCATATTTTGACCTAACCAAAATTTAATTGTAGATTCATATTCTGTTTTAATAAATTCTCGCACTACCAAATTATCAATTTGTTCACTTTTTACTTTTTGTTTATAATCATACATTAACGAAAAAATCTTTTGTGTAAAATACGGATATCCTTTTGTATATTTAAACACAAATTTGAGTTCTTTTTCTGTAAATTGAATTTTTGAGTTTTCTAAATAGTGTTTGGCAAGGCTGATAATTTGATTTTCGGTAAACCAATCTAAATCAAAAATTTCAGCAATTATTCCCGAACCCGTAATTTTTAAATCATATTTATTGTTTATGTCAATAAAATCTTGATTTGAAGTAAAAATACAAGAAAAAACTTTGTTTTGAATGTCAAGAAAATTTTTGAGGAAACTATTTAATTTTACAACAAAATGCCTTACTAATTTAGGGTCTTCTATAGCAAGTGTTTCGAGAAAAGCGTCAAATTCATCAATCAAAAGTACCGGGAAAATATTTTTACTATAAGCATATTTTATTGCATTAATAAAATTAGTTTTTGATTTTTTTTCTTTTTTCATCTTAAAATCGAGTTCGTTTTTAAGACTTTGCCATAATTCGTTGTAAAACTCATGTTCCGACACACAATATTGTACATTTGCAAAACAAAACAGAGGTTTAAATCTAATATCAGTTCCGTATATTGGCAATTCATTTTGCCAATATTTGTTGTTATTAGAAAATAAGTATTTCAAAAAAGAAGTTTTCCCTGTTTGCCTTTCGCCTGTTAGCCAAACATCTCCTTGTGTTTTTCCAATTATTGTCTCTTTCAAAATATTCTCAATCATTTTTTCACGATTGAAAAAGTCCTTATTCAATACAGGAGAATTATAAATAAATGGGTTTATGTTGTTCATAATTTTATTTTTATTTACAAATTTCAAATTTAGATTTTTTTTACAACAAACTACATTTTTTGCCACAAAAACCAAGGGCAAACGCATGAAAAAGATAATTTCATCCATTTTGGATTAAATATATTCAATAAATCCGGAGGATTGATATTATGGTAATAAAAATATATATGTCTGAAAATAAGCTCTGTAGGAGCGATATTATATTTGAATCAATGTTTCATGCGTTTGCTTTGCACAAAAAACACAAAATTAACTATGTAATTGTAAATATATAATTGCTCCATTATTAATTTTTTTTCCTATCTTTGCCACATGGATAGAATAAATGAAATAAGAATTAAATATTCAACAATTATAAAAGAAGCAAACGAGCGTTTCATTCGGATATGGGCAG
>JABHKC010000102.1 GCA_018692315.1 Bacteroidota bacterium
AATATTGTCGTAGCTTGATCCGCAAACATTAGTAACATAGACAAAATACATTCCGGCAGTATCAACAACATATGATGGATAAACCGAGCCATCGTTCCATTGATAAGTTGAGTTCGTGAAAGTTGCATCAAGAATCAATGAGTATCCATCGCAAATAGTTTGGTCAGGCCCCAATGTGAAATCCGGCACATCAATTATAGTAATATTTATTACATCATTGCCTGAACCACAGGCATTTGTAACTGTAACAGCATAAGTTCCGGCATTTGTAACATCAATAGTTTGTGTGATAACACCTGTTGACCAGAAATAAGTTGAGCCGTTGTCACCGGCATCTAAAGTTACAATATTCCCAAGGCATAATTCAATATCTTGTCCAAGGAAAACGTTTAGCGGCATATCGTATTCAACTTCTACACTTGTCGTTTCCGAACAATTTGCAACTGTAACTGTTACGGCAAAAGTATCGGAATAAAGTGCAATTATCGTTTCTGTAAATTCGCCTGTATTCCATTCGTATTCTGGAGTTCCATAAATACTTGTAACTGTTGCATCTAAGGTTATAGGGCTCGTTGCACAAAGTCCCGAGACATTCACCCCGAGATTTGGTTCTATTTCGTTGTATTCTACTACTATATTTTCCGAAATAGTTCCGCATTCATTAGTAATTTCAACTGTGTATGTGCCGGGTTTATCAATCAAAATAGTTGGCAGAGTATCTGTGTAGGTGTATGTTCCCAAATCTGCAGTCCAAAGGAAAGTACAACCTTCGTTGTATGATAAATCGTATTCAATAATTTCATCTGAGCAGAGAATAGTTGGATTTGGTCCGAGATTTGCCCAAGGAAAATAAACAACAGTGAGAGTATTATAAACCGTATCTATATTAATTCCATTATACGAAATACATTCTATAACATAAGTTCCGGGATCGAAAATAAACCAAGGATCAACATCAGTATGATTTTGCCAAATTGACATTGTAGAAGGATAATTAAAATTCCAGTGAACCGAATCAACAAAATTTGTTCCCAAATAAAAATATGTTGTGTCGATATAACAACTTGTTTCGAAAGTAAATTCGGCAGACACAAAAAAACTTGAAATAAATGTTGGTAATCCAAGTAAACATGCTTCATTGATTGGGACAGTTGAGATATTTAAATAAACAGCATCAAGAGTAATAATAGGTACAGGATCATTAGGGTTTTCAATACAGGCTAACCATGGTTGACTTTGTCTTGCCAAATAAATTTTTTGATCGGGTCCAAGTTGACAAGCACCTCCTTCACCTAACCCTAACCAACCAACAATTTGATAAGAATTTAAAAAATTTGTAACATTTGGGAGCTCTAATAAATCCCACCTATGAATGTTAGAATTACTTGAACCATACCAACAAACTCCATACAAGTAATGCTCGTTCGGCGAAAACTCACAACCATATGTATTAGTAAAGCCTGGTATTGTAACTGCATTTGACAAAATTCCAGTTGAATTATCAAAATCAAATAATTCGTATAAATTATCAGCTGTAATTGAGAGTACAATTTTACTTCCACTGGGAGAGGCTTTCATATAACCACCAAATTGCCATCCTGTTCCAACATGAGGCGTTCCTACATAACTTGAAACATAAATATTTACATCAATAGGATCATTTGTTATTAGATATGAACGAAATGTGCTGTTTCCCCATTCATGAACAATTACCCAAATATCTGTGCCATTTGCATGATTTACTGCTGTAATTTTTTCAGGTGATGGATTTAAAATAGCTATATTTTTTTCAAGAGGATCAACATCACCCATTCCACCATTGGCAGTCATATCAACTCTTGAATATGCTAAACCACCGAATCCAAGATGATCGTCAACTGTAAAAATATAATAAGTATTTGGATCTATCGGTTTTGGAATAATTACAGCCGATTGTGTTGATGAATTATCCCCTAATAATCCAAATCCATTTGGCATTATATTCATATTTGCATCCCAAACGTATGTTCCATCAGAAAAAAATAGAAGATTGCAATTTGCATCACTAATAGTAGCCACTCCTTCTAAAGTGTTTAAAGGGCTTCCTCCAAAAGCAACCGGAGTATTTGTGGAATTACACCACGAAACTCCTGCACTATTTCCAAAAATCCAGTTGCTCCCTTGACCATTTTGAGCATATATGTTGGCTACAAAAGTAATTATAAAACAAAATGTTAAGATTTTAGCTTTCATAATATTTATTTGTTCAAATATATGAAATATTTTGATTCATTAAAAAGAAAACCGGTTTGAAAATAATATTTCCATTTTGTAAATCTACTCGAATGAAATAAACCCCCATAGGATATTTCGAAACATCTAATTCTATGTTTTTAGATTTGTTTCTTTCGCTATAAATCAGTTTTCCGATTGAATTATAAATGTCAACTTTTTCAATTTCAGCAATTTCTGAATTTATAAATAGCTTTTCTTTCACTGGATTTGGGAAAATAGAAATTGAGTTTTCAAGTGAGTTTTCTTCGATGGAATTTGGTCCAACTTTCAGATAGGCTTCATCGTAGGCAGAGCAGCCAAATTCGTTAGTTACAATAACTGAATATAATCCTTCTTCAGAAATTTCGATAGATTGAGTGGTTTCGCCATTCGACCATAAATATGAACTATATCCGCTACCTGCATCAAAAATTCCTGTAGTTCCAAATTCAATTTCTAATGTGTCAAATCCAAGTTCAATGGTTGGAACAGGATCAACACTTACAATTATGTTTCCAATGGCATCGCCGCAAATTGGGTCGGTAACAGTAACAGAATACATTCCGGCTTCTGTAACTTCAATTGCCTGCATCGTTTCAGAAGTTGACCAAATATAAGTCAAGCCCGGAACTCCAACATCTAAAAGAAGTGTGCTTCCTTGGCAAATACTGGTGTCTGCACCCAATTCTATGCTTGTAGATAAAACATAAACCATAGCCGAATCAGTACTGATTTCTCCACAGTGATTCTCAATTGTAACAGCATAAAGTCCTGCGATAGTTGTGCTTATAGTTGCTGTATTGTCGCCGGTTGACCATAAGTAACTCACTGCCGTAGTGTCTGTTGCATCTATGGTTGTAGATTGTCCTTCGCAAACTACGATGTCTCCGCCAAGGTTAATGTTGAGTTCATGAAATTCTATAATCATAAAATCCGGGAAACTTCCACAGGCATTGGTTACTATAACAGCGTAGGTTCCGGCATCGAAAATTGTGATTTCCTGAGTGCTTTCTCCATTAGACCAAAAATAAGTTGCTCCCGCATTTCCGGCATCTAATATTACAGAGTCCCCCGGACAAATAGTTGTATCTGCACCGATGTTAGGGCTCAGTGAGATATCATATTCTACCTCAATACTTGTCGATTCAGAACAATTTGCAACATCAATAGTAACTTCAAAAGTTCCTGAAAATAGTGCAACGATTGAGTCTGTAGTTTCGCCTGTATTCCATATGTATGTTGGGGTTCCGTAGTTATTTACAACTGTGGCATCAAGGGTTATAGGATTCGTCTCGCAAATGCCTGAGATATTTGTGTCCAGATTCGGCTCTATTTCGTTGTATTCCACCATTATACTTTCAACAATGGTTCCACATTCATTAGTAATTTGAACAGAATAATTTCCAGGTGTATCAATCAAAAATGTAGGCAAAGTATCGGTGTAAGTATAAGAGCCCAAATATGCTGTCCAAAGGAAAGTGCAGCCTTCGTTGTATGAAAGGTCGTATTCAATAATTTCATTAGTACAGAGAACAGTTGGACTTGGTCCGAGGTTTGCCCATGGAATATAAACAACAGTCAAAGTATCCATTACTGTATCTGAAACATTTCCATTATATGAAATACATTGTATTATATAGGTTCCCGGATCGAAAACATACCAAGGATTAATGTCAGTTGTATTATGCCAAATCGGATCAGTTGAAGGATAATTAAAATTCCAAAAAACAGAATCGGCATTGATTATTCCAAAATAAAAATATGTTGTGTCGATATAACAACTTGACATAATCCAAGGTGGGTCATTGCTGGCAATAAAGGAAATAATAAAAGATGGTAATCCTTCATCACATTCTTCTATTGTGGGTGTACTTGGCACATCTAAAAAAACTGCATCAATAACAAGATTGGCAGCAACACCTCCTAGCAATGGGTCTTCAATACATGCTAACCATGAAACATCATCTCTTGCACAATATATTTTTCCGTCAGGTGCAAGCTGAACTGCTCCGCCGTCGCCATATGACTGTGGTCCTAACCATCCCACAGTTTCGTGAGAATTAAGAAAATTTGTAGCATTTGGTAGTTCGTATAAGTCCCATTGATGTACTTCATTATCCCATCTATTCACTGCATATAAATAATGTTCATCCGGAGAAAACTCACATCCATAGGCATCAGGAAATCCAGGCATTGTTATTGGATTGGACAATATCCCAGTAGTGTTGTCAAAATCAAACAACTCGTATATACCCATTCCTTCAATACCTAGTACTACTTTAGTTCCACTGGGGGATGCTTTCATATAGCCTCGAGATTTAGCAGAGGAGCCTGCATGTGGTGTACCAATATTGATAGAAACATAAATATTGACATCAATAGGAGCAGATGTTACAAGATATGACCGGAATATGGCGTTTCCCCATTCATGAACAATTACCCAAATATCTGACCCATTAGAATGATTTACCGCAGCAATTTTTTCGGGAGCTGGGTTGGTGATTGGCACGTTCTTTTCGAGAGGGTCAATATCACCCAGCCCGCCATTGGCAGTCATGTCAACTCTTGAATAGGCTAATCCATCCGAGCCGAGATTATCATCAACAGTGAAAACATAATACGTGTTTGGATCCATTGGTTTAGGAATAATAACTGCTGATTGAGTGGATGAAGCATCGCCTGTAAGTCCAAAGCCATTTGGCATTTGAATCATATTTGCATCCCAAACTGAAATACCATCAGTGAAAAACAAAAGATTGCAATTCGGGTCGCTAATGGTCGCTACACCCTCGTTGGTTGAAAGTGGACTTCCACTAAATGCAACAGGAGTAACTGATGAACAATCCCAGGAAACTCTTGCATTGGCTCCAAAAATCCAGTTGTTACCTTCACCACTTTGGGCAAATGTATTGGCTATGAAAGTAATTAATAAACAGAATGTTGCTATTTTGGCTTTCATAATATTTTTATAAATATATTAAATGTTTTGATTCATTAAAAAGAAAACCGGTTTGAAAATAATATTTCCATTTTGTAAATCTATTCGAATAAAATAAACCCCCATAGGATATTTCGAAACGTCTAATTCTATGTTTTTTGTTTTATTTTTTTCGGTATAAATTAAT
>JABHKC010000103.1 GCA_018692315.1 Bacteroidota bacterium
AAGAATTACGAAAACATATGACCAAAGCCGAGCTAATTTTATGGGAAGAACTCCGAAATAAAAAGTTATTGGGCTTGAAATTTCGAAGACAACATCCAATTAGTCGTTTTATTGCTGATTTTTACCGCCATAAACATAAGCTGGTTATAGAACTTGATGGAGAAATTCATCTCAAAAATGATGTTGCAATTAATGACAAAAAACGAGAGGATGAAATTAAAAGTTTGGGAATTACGGTTTTGCGTTTCAAAAACAATGAGATAATAAACCATCTTGAAAGTGTATTACAACAAATATCTAATTTCTGTAATGCACAATAGCAAACCGGTTTGTCGGGAAATCATCCTTTAGGACAGAGGCAAAATTTGCCGACAAATCGGTTTGCGGTCAAAAACAATATGGATTTCTGAATAGAGAACTTTCTATACATCGGCTATGCGAAGTTTCCAAACTTCGCTTTCTTTCATAAGTTTTTTTAACTACATTTGCATATAAGAAAATTAGTATGGCAACATCAAATCAAATACATGAACAAGATAAATTATATTATTTGACACAGCAAGTTGTTTAATGGTGCGAAGTTTGGAAACTTCGCATAGCTGGGATCAATAAATCAGTTACATGATAAAGACAACATTAATGATTTAAAAGATACGATTAAAATGAATAAAGAGACAGGTAAAGAAGATGTCATTCCAACAGTACCAAACATGAAAAATAATGAAAAAAGGAAAGATTAATATTATCATTATCACATTTGTTTTCAGTATTTATACCTCTTGGGCACAAAATGATAGTGCTGTTGATTGTGCTTTTTTGGAAGCTACATTCCAAACAAAAGAAGTTTTAGAGCATTTCAACTTATGTAAGTATCCTGACAAGATTCTCACCATAATCGATACCAATTTTTACTTTACTAATTGTCGGACTGTTGATATTTGTAATCGTAAAGCAGAATTTATCAGAAGTTGGTCGGATAATTTTGATGTTAATATGGGTTCTAGTAGAGAGCATATTTACACAATAGTCGTCTACAAATTGCTTGTAAAGAAGAAATTCGTATACATATACCTATGGCAACCATACACAAATGGAAACTTAGTAATCCGCTTAAAAAGAAGGAGGAATAGTATAAAGACGAAGATATTGGTGACAGGAGTTTTTTAGCTTTTTAATAGTACACCCCCAGCTCGCACGGATTTGTAATCCATGTGGATATTCCGGAAATATCAATGTTTTGGTAAAATTGGCAATATCTCAGAAATAGGTTTACCCAAACGAAATCTAACATTGAAATGTTTTCCTTTTCAAACCAATACTTCAATATTAAACTTTATCAATTCCTGCCTAAAAAAAACGCCCGTTTAATTAATACAGTTTTTGTCTAATAACTTGATAGGTTTAAATAATCAATTTTTGCTTGTTCTAATTGCATATATATATATAACATTGACAATTGTAATTTTAATGAGTTTTAGCTTTGATTTATGCTTATTTTAGCTAAAGTACAGATAAATCCCGCAAATTCTAATATATTTTCGTTGTAGTTTATGAATTAAATGATTGCTTTTTGGAAAATTGAAATTTTCTCTTAGTATTTTTCAAAAGTTCATATATTGTGCTTCTGAAATAAAAGACTTTTTACGTAATAAGAAATGAATACCAGTTTGAAATACAATTGCAAAAATGAAAATCACAGCTAAGATGTCCGCCTAAGTCAGTTTATCTGGAGAGTTTTAAATAAAGACAAATTAAATAAAGTTACAATTCCCGAATTCCTCAATTCCCCAAATTGTTTACTCAACCCACGGAGGAGTATCTCTTTCAAGGCAATACGTCCCGGTAGTATTCAGAGATAGATTAAGATCGAATTCTATCAAATCGTCGGGAGCGGCAGGATATGCTTCAAATACTTTTACTGTATATGCATCAATATCAACATTAGTAATCTGCATTTCAAGGTCGTAGAGACATTTACAATCGCTTGGCATACTTAATTCCTGATTTTCTTCAATAACAATCAAATTGTTACTTATGGAGATTTCGGCAAGAATATTGTCGGGCGTGCAGTTGAAGCCTGCATTTATATGTTTAAATATCAGCGTATTACCTTCCATAAAGTATTGAATGCATGTTTCATCGTTGGGAAAACTATCAACCAAGGCAACTGATTTTGTGTATTTGCAACCATCAAACGAAGTCAAAGAGCTTTCTTGCGTACTTTCTGTTTTTTCCTCGCATCCTGCTATCAGACTGAAAATTATAGTTGCTATCAAAACTAAAATTGTGTTAATATTTTTCATAATCAATATTTTATTTAAAAATTTAGAATTCAAAATTAATAAAACTTTAGGAACTAACTGAAATTAATAAACATCAATATTTTAAAAATATATTGCTCTAATGATTTATTTCCATAAAATAGTCTTAAAAATAAACGGACTCATCGCATTAAAAGACTGATGTAATATTTCAACCATGAATACTTATAGTTTCTAATGACTTCATATTTATTATTTTTATTTTCTTTCCGTTCGAATTAATTATTCCATCATCATTGAGCTGCGAAAGAATACGACAAATATTTTCACGTGAAGTATCAATAAGATTGCCAAGTTCTAATCTTGACAACGGCAAAGTATAATTATCGCTATTATAAATTTTATTAGCAAAAAACAATAGAGTATCTGCAACTCGACCAATAGTATTTTTTTGTTTCCTGTTTAGACAAACCTTAATATAATCAAGTTCACTACAACATAAATCAACTATTATTTCATATGCAAATTCCCCATTTTTAATAATGAATTTATTAAACAGATTAATATCGATGAAACATACCGTAACTTGCTCAATCGCGGTAACCGAATATTGATTGATTTTTTCCTTTAAAGTTGTAGGAATTCCCAAAAATAAGGGAGCTTTTAGAATTTTGATAATATGTTCTTTTTCAAAAACAGAAATGTGAATTTTAACAAGACCTGTTTTTAAATAAATAATATTAGATGATAAAGCCCCTTGTTGCAATATAATGCTCCTATTCTTAAAACTTACTTCTGCACAATTTTGACTCAAATTTTCTAATTCATTTTTATTTAGAAATGTTGCAGCAGTTGATTTTATTTTACATTCATTACAAGTTGACATTTTTTTATAAAATATTTTATGCAAATTTATTAAAAAAATGTGATAGATATCACATTTTTTATTAAATATTATCACCTGACATTTCTTGCTGAT
>JABHKC010000104.1 GCA_018692315.1 Bacteroidota bacterium
CGGACACCAATTACTTATATAACTGTATATCTGCATATTATGGTATTTAGAACGATTCTATATAACGTCATATGCCTAATTATCAGATAGATAAAATTTTCATTATTTTATTAATTTTGGAAAAATGCTCAAGTTGGGTTATGACTAAGCATCCAGATGATTTTTTCCAACAATTACAAAATCTTTGTTTAGACGCAGGGGTAAAAGTGTTTTATACTCCTAAATTACCAAAAGTGCCAATAAGTGGATCAACTCGTTGGATAAAAGATGCTCCAATAATTCAACTAACAGCAAGATACAAGCAAAATGATAGATTTTGGTTTACGTTTTTTCATGAAGCTGGACATATATTACTACATGGGAAAAAATATATTTCATTAGAAAATATTAATTTTTCAGAGGCTGACCCAGAAAAAGAGCAAGAGGCAAATGATTTTGCTGAAGCATGTACTTTAACAAAAGAACAGGAAAACGAAGTTTTTAATGCTTTACCAATTAATGAAAGTGATATAATTATTTTTGCTGAGAAATTCAAAACACATCCAGCAATAATAATAGGTAGATTGCAACATAAACAGTTAATCCCTTATAATACCGGTCATGAATTTATTGAACCTATAGATTTGTCAAATAGTTAATGAAATAAAAATAGTGAGTTTTTTTAACTTAATAATTAGAAATTTAAATTTATTCGCTTTTGTTTAAATACTTGAAATATGAAGAATTTAGCTTAAAAAATTTAACTTAATTTCCAGCAATTTCAATATATCTCTTTTCAAGTTTTGCTTTCATTTCGGCTTGTTTGAAAATATCACATAGATTTTGCAATATTTTAAAAACCTGATCTGCTACACTTTTTTCACGACTTACAAGATTTGCAAATTTTCCACTAAGTGAGTTGTAATATTCCATTTCGTCGAAGTAGCGATTTGCTAACATTTCGGTTAAATTGTTCGCTTTTTCATATTCTTCGGCAATATAGTATGCTCTGATTAAAGGAATTATTTTATGATCGTAAGGTAATTTTTCATAGGGCATAACTTCAAAACTTTTATCAAGAACAGTAACTGCCGAATCTATTTTCCCTTCTTTTAGCAATTCGTCAGCAAGGCGTGCAAAGCTGTTTCTAATTCCAATAATTGACATTATTCGTTTGTTGTTTTCGTCCATATAAACATCTGGCTCGTTCATTCGCCCATAGGTGTATTTATTGACTAACAATTCGTACATTTTCTCAGTGTTTACTCTTCCAATGGTATTTTGATCTTGATTTTTTGTTTTTATCGGAACAAGACGATATGCGAGTCCTTCTAATTGAAAATAATCTTCCATGTCTAAATAACTATCGGGAGCTGCACTTACTGCAAAATAAATCGGTCGTTCCCAGTCGTTTATAGCAAGAAAATCGAGAAACATCATGTCGCTTTTCAGGATTGAATTTTTACTAATTCTCCAATCTACTGCTGAAACTATTTTGTGTGCATTTTCGGGCGAAACAGTTCCATTTTCAATAACTTTTTGTTTGTCAACCGGAACTCTTAGATTTTTTGCAGGTAAATAATCGAGTTGCATAGTCGCCGAATAATTTATTTTTGAGCGAGGGTCGTCGCTTGCAACAAAATCCATTACAGATTTTAAATTCGTATAATCTTTATATTTTTCCATCAAGAACACTTGGTCTCTTGTGCCTTGTATGTATTTGTCGAAAGTCATAGAGAATGGTACAGGGTCTGAATCGTAAGCTCTTCGTTTCATTTGATTTACATACCAATCGGTGCTTAAAAGGCTCATATTCATAACTCTAACATCTGTTCGGTATCCTTCAACTTCCTGAACATACCAAAGTGGGAAAGTATCGTTGTCGCCAAAAGTTAAAAGCACTGAGTTTGGTTCACAACTGTCGAGGTAATTGTAAGCAAAATCGCGAGCAGTATATCGTCCCGAACGATCGTGGTCGTCCCAATTTTCTTTTGCCATTATTCCCGGAACGAGTAGTAAACAAACAAGTGTTGCAATTATGCTATTACCCATTTTTGGCAAATATTCGTTCAATCCACTATAAATAGCAAGCAATCCTAATCCAATCCAAATTGTGAAAGCATAATATGAACCTGCATATGCATAGTCCCGCTCGCGCGGTTGAAGGGGATATTGATTTAGATAAACAACAATGGCAATTCCTGTGAAAAAGAAAAGTAACAAAATAACCCAAAAATCTTTATTGCTTTTCGATGCCATAAAAACCAAACCCATCAATCCTAAAATAAGGGGCAACAAATAATATTCGTTTCTGGATTCTTCATTTTTCATCAATTCGGTCAATTCATCTTGATTCCCCAATCGGGCTTCATCTATAAATGAAATCCCTGAAATCCAGTTGCCATTCAGTATTCCGCCATGTCCTTGAACATCGTTCTGCCGTCCGGCAAAATTCCACATAAAATATCTGAAATACATATGTCCCAATTGATAGGTGAAAAAGTATTGTAAATTTTCACCAAAAGTGGGCTTGTTTATTGTTTTCATTTCTCCTTGTGCATTTCTTGCGTTTCTCACCGGCTTGCCTTTAAAACTTGACCATCTTTTATATTCTTTGATATGTGCTGGCTGGCGGTCGTACATTCGAGGAAAGAGTGTCTTAAATCTATCGTCGTAAACGTTTATATCTCTGATGTTTGACTCGACATATTTGCCTTCTTTCTTAATATATGTGCCGCTCGATTTGTCATTTCCTACGGCAGGAGCATTAAAATATTCTCCATACATTAATGGTCTGTCTCCATATTGTTCTCTGTTGAGGTACGATAATAAATAGAAAACTGTCTCAGGATTGTTTTCGTCCATTGGAGGATTTGCAATCGACCTTATTACAATCATTGTGAATGATGAATAGCCAATTAATATTACTGTGAAAGAAAGAATTATTGTGTTTAGAAGGACTTTTCGTTTTTTAGACGAATAATATAATCCGTAAATTATTCCACCAAATAACAAAATCATATATATAAATATTCCTGAATTATATGGTAAGCCAAATCCATTTACAAACAATAGTTCGAACCACGATCCTATTTTCACAGTGAATGGGATTATTCCGTACATGATTGATGCAATAGAAACAATAGAAACCAAGGATGCGTATAAAACACCCTTTTTTGTTACTTCATATTTTTTGAAATAATAAACAAAAACAATAGCCGGAATTGCAAGTAAGTTCAATAAGTGAACGCCTATGGACAATCCCATAAAATAAGCAATTAGAATTATCCAGCGGTTTGCATATTTTTGGTTTGCTACATTTTCCCATTTTAGAATAGCCCAAAAAACTATTGCGGTAAAAAATGATGATAGTGCATAAACTTCTCCTTCTACAGCCGAAAACCAAAAAGTATCTGAGAAAGTATAAGTCAATGATCCGACAAGCCCGGCTCCAAGTATGGCAATTGCATTATGAAGGCTTATTTCTCCGTCTTTTACAAAAAGTTTTTTTGCAATATGAGTTACTGTCCAGAAAAGGAATATAATAGTAAAAGAGCTTGCCAAGGCTGAAACTAAATTTACCATTTTCGCCACCTGCAGTACATCCGAAGCAAATAATGTAAAAAATCTTGCAACTATCATAAAGAATGGAGCTCCCGGAGGATGACCTACTTCAAGTTTGTAGGCTGTAGCTATAAATTCTCCGCAATCCCAAAAGCTTGTGGTTGGTTCTATTGTTAAAAAGTAAACTACATTTGCAATCAGAAATGTAATCCATCCCAAAATATTGTTAATTTTATTGAATTGCTTCATAATATTAATTTTTCTCAGACTAAATAATGACAACAAAAGTATATAAATTGTTCAATCAAATTTAAAAATGAATAAAATTTTACTTATTCATGGAGGAGGTAATGCTCAGAAGACAGTTCGATTTTTCGTAAGAATAATGTTTGTGATAGAATTTCGTTGAGGGAGTTTTTATTATGCAGTTTCGTTAATTGTCATTTAATTAGATTTTTTTGACGAAATGTTTTGATTGAACTTAACACTATAATACCGATAAATTTTTTTCAAAAAAAGTTGAAAAAATATTTGGAATATATCTTTTTTTTATACTTTTGCAGCTCAAATTTTTGAAAAGAAATTGTCCGGTGGTGTAATTGGCAACACATCTGATTTTGGTTCAGAAGAGTCCAGGTTCGAAACCTGGCCGGACAACAAATAAAGCCTCTGATTTTTCAGGGGCTTTTTTTTATTGGCTGACTGCTGATAGCAATTGGCTGTTTGCTATTGGCTAAAGGCAAAAGCCAAAACCCCAAATTATTGATGAACAAAATGTAAATTTTCTATTCTCTTTTGCAATTGGCTGTAAAATGTATTACTTTTGAAAAACACTATTTAAAGTCTTGAGATATGAAAAAATTAATTACCTGTTTGTGTTTAATTGCATTTGGGCTATTAAATGCTCAGGATACTATTCCTGATTTTATTCCCGGAAAAATTTCCGTAAAAGTAAACGATAATTACCCTTTCTTTTTGCACGAATGGGATATTCAAGATTCTGTACCTCTTGATATACATATTATCGGGTTTAATGAACTGGCAAGAAAAGCCGGAGTAACTAAAATTGAAAAATCTCATAAAAGATTGATTGATCGTTATCCTGTACTTGATAATTTTTATAAAATCTCGTTTTCGGATACTTTTCCTTTAGATAGCATTGTTTTATTTCTTGGAAAGAATCAAAGTCTTGAATACGTAGAAAAAATACCTACAGCAAGAGCAGATATTGTTCCAAATGATAGTGATTATCCAAATAATCAATGGGGATTGCAAAAAATTCAACCTGAACAAGCCTGGGACAAAACAACCGGAGATTATAAAATAAAAATAGCAATTGTAGATGACGGAGTATGTATAGATCATTGTGAATTAAAAACTAAAATATGGGTAAATCAAAATGAAATTCCTGATGATATTATCTTAGATGATATAAACAATGACGGTATAATCTCTTCTGGCGAATTGCTGGAAAATTTTCAGCTTGATACAATTAGCTCTCTTTATCAGATAGATTCGTTGTTTAATGAAATTGATGATGACAACAATGGATATATTGATGACATTTTTGGATATGATTTAGCTGATAATGATAATTATCCTTATTCTGAAAGCCTTGGTGGTTTGTTTACTCATGGTACCCATGTAGCAGGCATTTCTGCTGCTGAAACAAGTTTTGACTCTACCATTAATTACGGAAGTTTAGCTTCTATTGGAGCAAATTGCTCAATTATACCAATAAAATGCAAGAAAAATGGCAGTACAGGTTCTTCTATTCAAGACCCATTTCAAGGTGTTGAATATGCAATATTAGCCGGTGCCGATGTAATAAATATGTCTTGGGGGACATCAGGTATCATAAATAGTGATGATAGATTAATGTTAAATTGTGCTTATGAAGATGGAATTCTATTAGTTTCTTCTGCAGGAAATGATGGTATCACAACAATAGGATATCCTGCAAAAGAATCTACTGTAATCTCTGTCGGAAACTCTACTGAAGATGATATTAAGTATTCAAGTTCTAACTACGGACAATATATTGATGTAATGGCACCTGGAGATGATATCCTATCTACCTTAAACTCTTCAAGTCTTAGTGGCTATTTAAGTTTCACCGGAACATCAATGTCTGCTCCATTTGTTTCAGGCTTATGTGCTCTGATGAGAACTTATTGCCCAACATGTAACAGTGAAGAGATTTATCAGTCATTATTTCTTTCTTGTGATTCAATGCCAAACGACACTCTATATCATCCGATTAAAGATAGTAGCGGTGTAGGCTATGGAAGGATAAATGCAACAAAATCAATAAATAGATTAATAGAACTTGAACCTATTGCTGATTTCAATCTTAATAATAGTGAATATATTTGTCCAAACTGCTTGATTGATGTAATAAATCAAAGTCATGGTTATATTACCGGATATAAATGGTCAGCTACTTCAGGGATTAGCATTAGTAATGATACTATTGCCAATCCTGAAATTCAGTTTCCAAGTTTAAATGATTTTCCATTTTCTATTTCTCTTATTGCTTATAATGATAGTATTCAGGGGATAAATCAAACGGATACTTTTACAATAGTCGATACTATAAGAACACCATATGCTGAACTGTTATACCCTGTAGATACTTTGTATATTGAAAATACGGATGAGGCATATTTCTTAGTCAGGTTTTATAATTCAAATTCTCCATATACAATACAATATATTGATCAAAATGGTAATGTTGTAGAAATTGATGACATCTATAATAATCCAAAACTTATTAAGCTTTCAAATATTCCAATAGGGATTTCTCAATATACATTGTTCTCCTTTGAGGATGATAAAAACTGCCAGGGAATAGTTTCCGGGCAAGTAACCATATCGCGGAATGATCAGCCTTGTAATAATTTAATTAATAATAACTGGAATTTGGGGTATAATGCAGGATTATCACATGTGAAAATAAATCCAAATTATTCAGACAATGCTTTCTTAACACCATTAGTAATTTCGAATAATGTTGCCACCATATCCGATTTTAATGGAAATTTTCTTTTTGGAACCGATGGTGAGAAAATATGGGATAAAACCTATAATTTAATGCAAAATGGCGAAATTGAAGGATATTTAAATAACGATCAAGGATGTATTGTTATTCCTAAATCTATAGAAAACAAAACTTATTATATCCTTAATATTGATAAAGACATAGTAAGTATCAATGAGGTTGATTCTGTTTTGACATATAATTATTTATTTTTCCAAGAAATTGATATGAATAAAAATGGGCATAATGGAGGTATCACTATTTTTCCGAACGGAGAAGTAATTAGTAAAAATAATAAAGTATATACTCCAGACAGTATTCTTATAGGTAACAAAATTTGTAGTACTCCACATGCCTATTTGCCGGAAACATACTGGATAATTACACATGGAGTCTATGAAAACACTTATCTTGTGTTTCAATCGAATAAAGATTCAATTGTGTTTTTCGATAAATATATTTGCAATTCATTTGTAAATGATAATATTGGTGAAATTTGTTTTAATAGGACTGGAAAGATTTTGGCTAATACTTTTGAAATATCTGATTCAACGTACTTAATTCAATTATTAAGCTTTGATAATATAACAGGTGAATTGAATTTGTTGGATACAAATTCTATCGATGAATTCATTTATGGCCTTGAATTTTCAAATAGTGGCCAATATTTGTATTTTAGTGAGCCTGATATTGGGAAAATAGGAAGATTTAATATTCAAAACAAGTTGCTTGAGGATATCAATTATTTGGATGCAGGAATTGAAAATTACTATTCTCTTCTACTTAGCCCATCTAATCAGGAAATAATTGTTAGTCAGTATAATTCAAATTATTTAGGAGCAATTCTAAATCCTGATGATTCTATTGTATATTTTTCACCGGAATTTATAAAATTAGAGAGTGTTGCCAATTGCAGAAAAGGTTTACCTCAATTGGTAGAATACAATCCGGAGTTATTTGAAATGGAAATTGATTCGATTTATGATAATCAATGCTTTGGTATAAATGAAGGTGCGATACAGTTAAGTATTTCGGGTGACAATCCTCCTTATTCATTTAAATGGTCGAATGGAGAAACAACAGAGGATATAATTCAATTGACAGCAGGTTTTTATTATCTTACCGTTTCAGATGCCAATGCTTGTTCTCTGGTAAAAAAGTTTAAAGTTAAAGAGCCTGACCCTCTTGTGGATTATGAATTAATTTACCCCGATTCGCTTTGCGCTGACAACGGCTGGGCTACTATTGAAACAAACGACTCCATTGTTTATTATAATTGGTCGAATGGCTCCAATTCACAATATGCTTCCGATTTATATTTAGATACATTGTATTTTGTTGAATTCCGGGATTCAACCAATTGTAATACTTATCGGGATTCATTTATTATCAGAAGAAATGAAATGCAAATCAAAACGATTGATATTATTGAACATAGCTGTAGTTCGATGGGAAAGGCATTTTTGAATTCTGATAGCATAATAAATGGCACAGAGCCATATAATTGCAGTTGGTATAAGTATGACAATTTTACA
Source organism: Bacteroidota bacterium (assembly GCA_018692315.1). Classification (NCBI taxonomy): domain Bacteria; kingdom Pseudomonadati; phylum Bacteroidota; species Bacteroidota bacterium. Next base: position 8,119 of record JABHKC010000104.1, read on the forward strand.
GGTTCAAATTCTACTCCTGTTTTGATTTCGGAAGTAGATTCGATTACAAATATAGCTCCTGGTTTTTATACATTAGAACTTTTGGATTCCAATGAATGCAGTCTCCAGTATGATTTTGAGTTGTATAGTGCTGATAATGGAACGGAACTTAGCATTGATAATACAACTTGTAATGAATTATCAAATGGATATGCTCTAATTGATACTATTAATGGAGCAATGCCGGAATATATTATTTGGTCGGATTCAACAATAGGCATTTTTCAGCTAAACAATCTGTCGGAAGGTAGCTATTGGCTTAGAACCGTGGTTGGTTCTTGTGAGTACCTTGATACATTTTCAGTTTATAGTGACTATAGTCTAAACATAATTAGTTCCTTATTGTATGATGAATATTGCCAACATAGTTGCAATGCTTATTCACAAATACAAGTTGATAATGGCTTTCCTCCATACTCAGTTTATGTCGATTCTTTATTTGATGGAACTTCATTTTCATCTTCATACACTATTGATTCTATATGTCCCGGGAATCATTATATAAGCATTGAAGACTATCTTGGATGCAAATCGGATATTGATTCCTTTTTTGTTGAGCAGGCAAATGATTTCGAAGCTGACTTTATTGTAACAATGGAAAATTGTGGCATAACAGGCAATTTCAATATTAATCTTATCGTTTCGGGAGATTTTCCTCCTTATAGCTTTGTGTGGAGTACAAATGATACTATTGAAGACATAGTAGTAAGTAATTCCGGAACTTATTATGTTACTATCGCGGATTATAACGATTGTCAGATAGTTGATACAATAATCATTGATGAGTATTCATCAATTTCTCTTAGCAATAATTATACACATCCAACTTGTCCAAAAGTCCTAAATGGAATCATTGAAGCAATTCCTTCCGGTGGAGTTATGCCATATAGTTATTTATGGTCAAATGGCTCAACTAATTCTGCTATCTATTATTGTAGCCCCGATAGTTTTTATAGTGTAACTGTAACAGATAATTATGGTTGTGAAAAATCGCAAAACAATCTGTTTGTTCTCAATTATGATATTGCAACTATTGAGGCTGATGTTATTCCACCGGCATGTCCTGATACTACTAATGCTGAAATTACTATTGAAGTTAAAAATGGTAAGCCACCATTTACTTATTTATGGAGCACAGGTGATACAACTTCACATGTAACCGGTTTATTAGGCGATAGCTTGTATAGTGTAACAGTAACTTCTGCTGATGATTGCAGGCTACTTTGGAGTGATACCATTCCGGGCGATACATTAAGTATTGAATTTGAAGTAAAAGGACAAGGTTGTAATAGTGTTGAGGATACAACATTGTATGAAAATGCATCCGTAATAGCAAGTGTAATAAACGGAACAAATACATATTATTATCTATGGAGCAACGACTCTGTGTCCGATACTCTTCCAGGATTAATTGATGAAACCAGATTGTATGTAACAGTTACCGACAGTTTAGGCTGTTATGGCTTAGATTCGGTTTTAATTAATTCTGACCAGACAATAGAATTGAAAGAAGACTGGAGTTTATTTTCAACCTATTTAGTTCCAACTGGGAACAAAGAAATTCACGAGTATTTTGACGAACAACTATCATCTTCTACAATATTAATAAAAGATAAAGATGGCAATGTGTTTTGGCCTTCTTATAATATTGATAATATCGGGCAATTGACAATTGGTAAGGGATATGAAGCAAAAATGTATAGCGATGAAGTATTATATCTTACCGGAAGTCTGGCATGTCCGGAAGATAATCCTATCGAACTTGACAGTGGGTGGAACTATTTAGGTTATCTCAGAACCGAAAATTCAGCAATTACGCAGAGTATGACAAGCATTGTTGATAATATTATTTTAATGAAAGATGAAATAGGAATGGTCTATTGGCCTGCTTATAATATCGATAATATTGGGAATATGCTTTGTGGTGATGCTTATGATATAAAAGTTGATTCAACATTATTCTTTACATATCCTGACAATTTAGACTCAATAGGGACAAAATCGATATCTTTAAATACAAATGTTTATACAAATTTTACAGAGGAACCTTTTATTAATACCGATAATTTTATGGTGATAGGTATTCCCGATGAAAGCTGGGGCTTTGAAGTTGAAATCGGGGATGAGATAGCAGCTGTTGGCGAAAGTGGCCAGCTAGTAGGAAAAGCTATATATCAGGGAGGATTTACACCGATGGTGATTTATGGCGACGACCAATATACATACGGTATAATTGAAAATCTTGCTGATAACGAAAGTTTTAGTTTTCAAATCTGGAACGGATTAAATAAATCCCTAACAAGTTTTGATATAAAAAATTGGGAAACAGGGCAAAGTTACTTTGTTGGAAATGACATTTGCATTGCAGGGCCAGATAAAAACAAATATCCGGAAGAATCTAATTTAAAGGATTCTTTAAGCTTATATTTTACAATTTACCCAAACCCAAATTCAGGACAATTTACTATGAGTGTTTACAGTCCCGCAAATGATAAAAACAGCTTATTTGAAATTGTAAATTCCAAAGGCCAGATAGTCTATCAAAACAAAGAATTCTCAATAAAAAAGGGCTGGCAAACTTATAACCTGAATCTGCCGTCTTACAGCAATGGAATTTATAATTGTAGCCTGATTTCAAATGCAAACAAATATCAAGCTAAATTAGTGATTGTTAAGTAATTAATATGAGATAAAATGAAAAAGATATATAAATATAAACAAATATTAATAGCTTTATTAATCCTTACTAATGTTGTATTTTCAAAATTTGAATGTAAATCACAAACAATACTTGTTGATACTATAAATCCTAATTATACAGATTTTGGGGGATTAATGGAACCATATAGTAATTGTTTACAAATAGTAGGTAGCTCTTATACAGGCTTTTATAATTCATTTTTAAACTATGCTGCTATTGGAGAGTTTGATGCAGATAATACGGCTTTTGATACCATAATGTCATACGGTTATATTTTATCTACCGGGCGGGTTATAGATGCGATGGGAAGTAGCTCTTCTTGGGCTAATTCAACGTTTTATGCTACAGGGAGTTCATTACTTGATTTAATAGACACAAATTCGTTAACAACAAATGCTTCAATAATGGAGCTTGACTTTTTTGTATATTACGACACTTTTAAACTAAATTATATTTTTGCTTCTGAGGAGTATCATTTAAACGGAGTGGGGCAAAACGACCGGATGGGGATATTCTTAACAGGCCCGAATCCTGATGGAGGGAATTATACAGATTCGAACATTGCTTATATTCCTGGGTCAAACTCATTTATATCAACTCATACCGTACATCCATGGAGCAATTCTGATTATTATAATTATAACAATGGTGCTTTATCTGGTACATTTGCGTATAATGGCTATACCGATAAACTAACTGCCTGGGCAAAAGTTGTTCCCGGTATGCAATATCGTCTGAAAATTGCTATTGCAGATGGCGGAATTTCAGGTGATGATTCGGCTGTTTTTTTAGAATGGGGTAGTTTTATATGTTCATATGTTCCAATTTTGTTCGTCAATTGTGATTCTATTGATTGCTACGGGGGGGCAACATATTTGGATTTTGATGTCTTGCATACTACAATGTGGAATTGGGAGATTATTTGGGATAATGGATTAGATGTCTGGGATACCAGCGGTTTGTTAGCAGGGAATTATACTGTAACAGTATATGAAACCGCCGGCTCAACATGGATATTTGATTCAACTGAGTTTAGTTTTTCTATCGGGCAAGCTGAGGTAATTGTTACAAGTATTTCGGCAAGCGAAGCTTTGTGTTTTGGAGATTCTTCGTTTTTGCAATTTTCTGCAATTGGCGGAACACCTCCTTTAGTTCTGCCAAACGATTCGTTTTTTTTACAAGGGAATTATGCTTTTTTTACCACAGATTCAAATAATTGTGTTGATACAGTTGAATATGAAGTGGGTCCTGAAGAATTGGTTTTAAATGCAATTACCGATGGCATCATTTGTCATGAAGATTCTACACTGATTAATTTTTCGGCAACAGGTGGCACAAGCCCGTATTTTTTGCCGGCAGATACTTTTTTGTATGAAGGAGCTTATTCCTTTATTGTGATTGATACTAATAATTGCACAGATTCAATTTATTTCGAACTAATAAATCCAGATGATATTATTATTGATTTTGAAGTTACGGATGCCTCTTCCCAAAACTCAGCAGACGGAATGATCAATACTATTGTTTCGGGTGGAGTCCAACCATATTCTTTCTTATGGTCGGAAGGTGAAACATCAGAAGACCTGCTTCAACTCTTTCCCGGCTATTATTTCCTTAGTCTGACAGACTACAATTCTTGTCTTGTAATTGATTCTGCTTATGTTGGATATGAGGAGGGAATTATTGAAATGGATAATGATAAATTGATTAAGATAATTCCAAATCCATTTTACACAGAAACATGTATTTCATTTTCAAACAAAATGCCAAGTAGAATTGAAATATTCGATAGCAAAGGAATAGAAGTTAAAATTATTGAGACTAATTTAAATACAAATAAGCTTTTTGTAGGCAATGGGTTAGAGTCAGGAGTTTATTTTGTTAGGATTAATTTTAGAAATGTAAAAACAATTTATAGGAAGATAATTAAGTTATAACAAATTGGCTATTAGTTATTTGCTCTTGGCTAAAGGCTACAGGCTAAAAGCCAACTCGTTAATGCAAAATCTTAAAAACCATTTCTCGCAAAAGTTCGCCGTGTTTGGGCGATAAGTTATCTACTCCTTTTAACTTCATTTCGTATTGGCGGAGTGTAGAAAATATTTTCACCAATTTGACTTTTGAATATTTTCTTGCAGCAGCTTCATATTCTCTTACAAAATATGGGTTGCCAAGTTTCAAAACTGAAGCCACATTTTTTGCCGATTTATCTGCAACAAAATTATATAGAAATATTTTTTTGAAATATGTAAATAGTGATATCATTGTATAATTCAAGGAAAAATTCTTTGGATTTTGCGAAAAATAGTTTACAATTCTATAAACTTTGAGATTATTTTTTTCGCCAAGAGCTTTTTGCAATTCAAAATTGTTGTAATCTTTACTTATGCCAATGTTTTTTTCAATATGACCAGGGCTTATTTCATTAACACCTTCTGGCAAAGTAATTATTAGCTTATCAATTTCATTAATTACTTTTCCAAGATCGTTTCCAAGATATTCGGTTAATAATTGGGAAGTTTCGGGTCTTATTTTCAGATTTTTTTTTGATAGATAGGTACTTATCCACCCCGGCATTAAATAGTCTTTAATTTTTTGAGATTCAAAAAAGACTCCGTTTTTTTTTACTGTATTTGCAAATTTTGTACGTGCATCATATTTTTTGTATTTGTAATTAATAACTAAAATTGTTGACTTTAGTGGATTTTCTGCATAAAAACCCAATTTGTCTATATCTCTAATAGTTTGTGCTTCTTTCACAATCACAACTTGATGGTTCGCTGCCATTGGGAAACGTCTTGCAATATTGTCTATATTTCTTACATTCGAATCTTTTCCGTACAAAATTGTTTGATTGAAAGCTTTTTCGCTTTCAGCGAGAACATTTTGTGAAATATAATTTGTGATCTCATCGATATAATATGATTCTTCGCCATGCAAAAGATAAATTGGCTTATAGATTTTTCTTTGTAAATCTTGCAGTATTTGTTCGAATGTGATTGAATTCTTCATTTCTTCAATAAAAGTTGTAAGGTGACAAAATTATTTAAAATCTTTAGGCGACTTCTAAAAATGCAAATATCTTCGTTGTTTCAAAATTTTAAAATCCTCATTTACAATAGAAAACTCCGGTTTTCAAATTTCTTACGCCTTGAAATTTACTATTTTTAGAAGCCCCCTTTAGAACTATTCATTCACTATTTCATTTTCTGAATTTGTCGGTTTTTCCCAAATCAATTTTTTCCCAAAACCCAGGCGGTTGTCTGTCATTTTAATGAAAGTAAGATCTATTTTCCACAAATTAGTTTTGGCAAGAATTGCATACGGAAATCGTTTCAAATATGCCAATTTTGCTTTTTTCCTTTCGTAATTTTTTAGTTTCGAGATTATTCCATTGAATTGAATACCTCTAATTTTGCCAACAATTTTAGTTTCTAAAACAATTGAACCTGCTACATAATTTTGGATAAGAACATCAGAAATATGTTTTGTAGAATTATCAGATGTGAAAACCAGAGTATTTTCTTTCTCTAAATAAACATAAAAACAATTTGCACAATAGGGCTCATTATTGTTCGATGTAGCCATAGTAAGAACATGGTGTTCTTTTATAAAATCAATAATCCGATTGTCAATAATACTCATTTCTGAATGATTTAATACTGTATAAATCTCTGTAAACTAATAAATTATTATAGAGAAAATGTCTATAATAATTATCGTTGATATAATAAAAAGCTACGGTAACAAATTATACACTCGACTGCAAATGTAGGTTTTTTTTTGTTTCGTTTTTATAAGTAATATTTTGAAAATCTGAAATTTTTAGGCGTATTTTTATAATTGTTGATGCTTATTAAGTTTGAGCTGTTTTCTGAATACCTTATTTATTTAAAAATTACTTTTTGCTACTTTTGCAAGACTTAATAAACGAATATAAAATATTTTATTATGAAGCATATATTTCTAATTGTTGCGATTTCTTTGTTTTGGATAAATCTTTTTTCTCAAAATAGACCCGACCCAAACTTTTTAGAAAAACTATCAAAACACAAAATTGAACATTTCAATAGAATAAGGAAGGTAGAAACCAATGTTGGACAAAATTACGATATTAATTATCATAGATTAGAATGGGAAATTGATCCAACAATTCTATATATAAAAGGTGTAGTTTCAACATATTTCAAAATTACTGAAAATTTAGTTTCAGAAATTTCATTCGATATAGATACTTCATTGAATGTAGATTCTGTAGTTTTTAATGGTAGTTTAATGAATTTTACTCATACTGATGGTGTCTTATCAATTTCACTTTCAAATATTTTAGATGAAAATCATCTTGATTCTGTTTCTGTTTATTATCAAGGAGTGCCGGGGAATTCTGGTTTTGGCTCATTTTCTCAATCGTGGCACGATGGTTCACCAATAGTTTCAACACTATCTGAGCCTTATGGTGCCAAAGACTGGTGGCCATGCAAGCAAAATTTGACTGACAAGATTGACTCTTGCGATATTTTTGTAAAATCGGATGCCCAATATGATGTTGCCAGCAATGGAATTCTTGTTTCCGAAATTATAGAAGGAAACAATAAAACAACGCATTGGAAGCACAAATATCCGATTGCAGCCTATTTGATTGCTATTGCAGTTACAGATTATTCCATTTATTCGGAATATGCACAACTTAACAATGGCGATTCGCTTGAAGTTTTAAACTATGTTTATCCTGAAAATTTTGCCGATGCTCAATTAGAAACACCAAATACAGTTGAATTCATTGAGCTTTTCAACGAGTTGTTTATTGAATATCCATTTGTAGAAGAGAAATATGGTCATGCACAATTTAGTTGGGGAGGAGGCATGGAGCATCAAACTATGAGTTTTATGGGAAATTTTGGTTGGCAACTACAGGCACATGAGTTGGCACATCAGTGGTTTGGCGATTATATTACTTGCGGAAGTTGGGAAGACATTTGGTTAAACGAGGGTTTTGCAACATATCTAACTGGATTGGCTTATTTATACCTAAATCCTTCTTGGTGGGATTTGTGGAAACAAATCGAAATTGGGAAAATTATAAGTCAGCCAGGCGGTTCAGTTCAAGTTGATGATACAAGTTCTGTAAGTAGAATTTTCGATAGCAGACTTTCATATGCCAAAGGTGCTATGGTACTGCATATGTTGAGATGGGAACTTGGTGATTCGGCTTTTTATAAAGGCGTGAGAGACTATCTTCAAGATCCTATGCTGTTGTTTAATTATGCAAAAACTCCGGATTTGATAGATCATTTAGAATTTTCTGCTGACACTAATCTTAGTGATTTTTTTGCAGACTGGTACTATGGAGAAGGATATCCTACTTATTCAATTGAATGGGAACAGGACGAGATGAATAAAGTTTTACTTACTGTATCGCAAACACAATCGCACGAATCTGTCGATTTTTTCGAAATGCACTTGCCAATTCAATTTTTTGGAGAAAACCAAGATAGCACAGTTGTTTTTCATCATTTGCATGATAATAAATTATTTGGTGCAAATTTAAATTTTGCAATTGATTCAATAGTTTTTGATCCCGAACGATGGATTATTACTGGTGAATGTTCAATAATCAATTCGATTAATGAAAAAGAATTCCCAACTTTCAGTATTTATCCAAATCCGGCAAGTGATAAAATTTTTATTGGAAATGTTTTCAAAGGTTCAAAAACCGAAATTTCAATTTATTCCAATAATGGAAAAAAACTTTTTTCAAATAGTTTAAAAAGTTTGTATAGATTTCTCGAACTTGATGTAAGCGATTTATCTTCTGGGATTTACTTTGTTGAGATAAAGACAAATAATACTTCTCTTACCGAAAAATTGATTATTTATTAAAATTCATTTTACTGAAAAGGTCAATTACAAGTATGGAAGTAATTGACCTTTTCTATAAACTACGACTGATAATCTTCAATATTTCTGCAAGAGCACATTAAATTTCTATCTCCAAAAGCATCATTTATTCTTCCTACTTTAATCCAGAATTTGTTGTCGGCAATCCAATCGAGCGGAAAAGCAGCTTTTTTTCTGCTGTATGAATGTTCCCAATTATCTGTTGTTATTGTTTTTTCGGGGTGTGGTGCATTTTTCAAAACATTATCAGATGCATCTGAATTTCCATCTTTAATTTCCATAATTTCATTGTGAATAGAAATCATAGATTCGATAAATCTGTCTAATTCTTGCAAAGATTCGCTTTCGGTGGGCTCCACCATAAGAGTTCCATGGACAGGAAAAGAAAGTGTAGGTGCATGAAATCCGTAATCCATTAATCGTTTGGCAATATCTGCCTCCGAAATTTGAGCTAATGCTTTAAAATTTCTGCACTCTAAAATCATTTCATGAGCTACTCTGCCATTTTTTCCTGTATATAAAATTCCATAATAATCTTTCAAAGAGGAGGCAAGATAATTAGCATTTAAAATTGCCACTTTGGTAGCTTCTTTCAAGCCTTCGCCACCAAGCATTTTTATATAAGCATGAGTAATAGTCAAAATACTGGCACTACCGAAAGGTGCTGCGGAAATTGCTGAAACACCATTTTTCCCTCCTGTTTCAATCATTGGATGTGCCGGCAAAAATTCAACTAAGTGTTGAGCAACTCCAATTGGACCAACCCCGGGACCGCCGCCACCATGAGGAATTGCAAATGTTTTGTGTAAATTCAAATGACAAACATCGGCTCCAATAATTGCAGGATTTGTTAAGCCAACTTGTGCATTCATGTTGGCACCATCCATATA
>JABHKC010000105.1 GCA_018692315.1 Bacteroidota bacterium
CATAGGATTCGTTTTTCGGGTACTACGGATTTTGTAATTTCAATATTTTCAACGAACTAAATTTCAAGTTGCAAAGTTAACAAAATATTATTTAGAATAGTTCTAAATAAGATGATATTCTGGGACTACAACGAACACCAATTACTTATATAACTGTATATCTGCACATTATGGTATTTAGAACGATTCTATATAACGTCATATGCCTAAATATCAGATAGATAAAATTTTCATTATTTTATTAATTTTGGAAAAATGCTCAAGTTGGGTTAAAAGAAGTAAAGATGGAGAAAAAAAGTGAATTATCTGTAAAAGTATTGTCTGACATTTTAGGCAAGATGCAAAAAAGGGGTTTTCAGAATGCTATTATTTATGAAAATCTTTTTGTTGGATAACGAACCGGAAATTCTTCCTTCCACCAAGAATCCTGAACATTTAAAATTACATAAGGATAATCCACCCAAAATCTCGGTGGCTTTAGCTTAGCTAAATCCCAAATTTTCATCGAGACTATTCCAGCCTCAGCAGTTTTTGGCTGCTTTTATATACACAAGTATTGTGTAATGGAATTATAATTCCTTTCCAAAAATAAAGACATCTTCAATTTTTGATTTAAAGATTTTAGAAATATCGTATGCCAATCTCAAGGATGGGTTGTATTTTCCCTTTTCAAGAAAAACAATTGTTTCTCTTCTAACTTCAACCAATTTTGCTAAATCTAATTGCGTTAGATTTTCGCGTGCTCTCAACTCCTTAATTCTATTATTCATCGAATTTGAGTTTTACAATATATTTTGAAATTGCCCAAATTAAACAAGAAATCAAAATTCCACCTCCTAACATAGTTTCTACATTTGGGAACATTCCTTTTGCTACAAAAATAATAAGCCACATATACATTGATGCCATATAAGCATAATACCCGGTCTTATATTTCATGCGGGTGCTTAATTCATCATCAGTTGGCAATCCATCTTTTTCTTGCTGTTCTTTTTTATTAGCATTGAAGAATGCAATAATTCCACCGATAATAATTAAGGCAAAAATCACAATATTTAAACCTTGAAACAAGTCAGTTCCATTTTTAAGTATAATAAAACCTAAAACAAATCCCATGGTTGAAAATACAATTACCAACATTATTTTTTTACTTTTCTTCATAATCTAACTTTAAAAATGTTATTAATATCTAACACAAAGATAGAATTATATAACATTACAATTCAACATTTTTTTTAATTTTTTTAAATAATTAGATTTGGATCATTTATTTTGTTGAATTTCAAAAGTTTGCATACAAGCTCAGTTTAAAATAAAAGATCAAAATTTAGAATTTTCATCTGAATATTTCCTCTTTTAGCTTTGATATTTTGATATTAAAAAGAAAAAACCTACTCAAAATCTTGCTAACTTGCGTATAGTTCAATCCCGAATGTTCACCGGGACTATGCCCGGCTCAGTAGTTTCTCGCTGTTTTTATATTCTTTGGTGTTACAGGGCGTTTATATTTGTCCTTCATGCAAATCCCAAATTGGAAAACACATTTCATAGTCATTCCAAATAATATCCCCATATTCAATTGAATAAGACTGAAACAATTGTTTGTCTTGGTACTTTTTTGTCATTGGGTTTTTAGCTTTTTTTAGAAATTCCCAAAAATCAATGGTCTTTTCAATACCATCAGAAAATTGAAATTTAATTCGGTATTCTCCCAAATAATCTGCTTTTTGAATTGATACTATCATTGCCCTATATTTTTTTCGTTATTCTTTCTGTCGCAATTTCTTTATTGAAAACAAAAAAGTCCACCCATTTTCGAATAATATCATCTCTATAATATTCAACAAGTTTTTTGAATTTTTTTAAATTTTGTGCATCAAGAGGTTCTTTCCCTGAAACGGTTTTTATTTCGACTTCCACAAATTTTCCATTTTCATATATTATTTCAGCTTTACTTTCTTTTCCCTGATATTTGCAATGTACATGAATTGGTTCATGTTCACGGGAGTAGAATAAAACAATTAATCCAAAATATTCATAAAGTTTAGGCATCTCTTTTTTTAGCAAATTTACAAAATTGTTCTGATATTTTTTAAAAGTAATAATTGTTCTGTGTCTGCAACGTCAGTTAGTCGCATTTTACCATCAAGTGCTAATAATTTCAAACGGCTACAATTTGTAGCCACTTCACTTCCTTCCTTTTTAAGTCTGGTTTTCAATACACTCCAGCATTTTCTTGGGTTTTCACTATCAGTCAGAACTCCAATAACATCAATAATGGAGAAATACCACTTTTCATTTTCTTCGTTCCAGTGAATCCTAACTCGCTGGTCTTGAAATAGTTTTATTGCATTTTCTTTTGTCATATTTTTTTTCAAAAAGTCAAATTCAAAACTAATCAATATTTTTTATGTCTGTATTTTATTTGGAAACGGATTTTACAATGAATGCCAACATTAGTATAAACAGAAAATTCCGTTTATTTCATTATTATTATTAAATTTATATTTAAATCTCATCGAAAGGATTATTAATATCATTGAACTTTGTGCCTGATACATGTGCGAAAATTTCTGTTGTTGCACTCGATTCATGTTCTATTATTGATTGGCTTTGTTATAAATTAATTTAGATTAAAAATACCATTGCAAAAATATAAGAATTCTGTATTCTCGCAAAGTATTTTTATCTTTTTTCCTTTGATTTTATCCCTTAGAGATTTGCCAGTATTGCATCAACTCAAATTTTCTTTTGCTTGATGAACCGCTATGTACGAGACCCGTACGCTTAGTGGTGTGAGAGGTGCACTGGTGGCTATTTTGCCATCAGCCGCCTACTCGATTAGGCACCGTAATTTCTTTGTAATAAAACCTTTCCCAATATTCTGGTGCTCTGAATTTTCTAACCAACCTATTATATTCTTTTATCATTTTTTTGTTTACAAATTCGATTAGTAATTTCAGGTTCGAAATATATTCTTCATTGTATGATGCAGCATTGATAATTTTTAAATGTAAACTATTTCTTTCTTTATTCATTTTTTTAATAATGTCGAGAATGTTTTGTGGGGTTTTATGTATGTCAATATATGATGGGTTATTAAGCAATACGTTTAAAGTTACTGTTTGATTTTTTAATCCTCGGTATGTTTTATTCCCACTTTCCTGGTCAAATACTAAGTTCTCAATTTGCTTATAACTACTAACTTTAATTGGATGTTTCGAAATGTCTCCAAGAGATTTGAATTTTTTATCTCCAATTTTCGTATCTATTAAATGAACTAAATACCCTTTCTTTATAAATATTCCTTTGAAATAGTTTTCAAAGCAGAGTGTTATCTTTATCTTGTCAATTAAGTTTTCTTCAAAGAAACTATGTGAAATAGAAAGCGGATTTATTCCAGATATTGATTCATTCCATTGCTTTTCAAGCAATTCAAAGTTAGAAATCACATAAGACTTTTGGAAGTACTTAATCGAATTTCCTAAAAGGCAAGCATAACTATGTTCTCTCCAACTTGAGTTATGGTATATTCCTGCTAAACTTGACAAAGCCATTTATTTCATTTTATGGTGCCTAACATTAGTATAAACAGAAAATTCCGTTTATTTCATTATTATTATTTTTTGTTTTAAATATCCATCTCATCGAAAAGATTAACAATCTCATCAAGCCTATTGCGTGATATATGTGTTCATATTTCAGGTATTTTGCAAAATTCAAATCCAAATGCAGCAAACTTAGTTTTTATCCTTAACAATCATAACCAATGCACTGGCAATAAACAATGAAATTCCGCCAAGGATTAGAGCATAAATTGCTTTTTCGTCGAAAAGATTTTTTACAAAAAACCCGAGTATGCTTGCTGCTACAATCTGTGGAATTACTATAAAAAAATTGAAAATTCCCATGTAAACTCCCATTTTTTTTGCGGGAAGCGAACCGGTGAGAATTGCATATGGCATAGACAAAATACTTGCCCAAACCAAGCCAATTCCAATAAACGGAATTACCAATAAAATTGGATCGCTTATAAAAAATACAGAAATAAAACTCACACCTCCTACGAGTAGCGAAATCATATGAGTAATTTTTCGATTGGTTTTTCGTGCCAAATATATTAAGAGAAATGCAAAAACTGCGGCAAAACCATTATAAACGGCAAACAGTATTCCTACCCAATCGGCTCCTTCATTGTAAAGTGCTGAGGTAGTATCGGAAGTTCCATAAACATGATTTGTTATAGCAGATGTTGAGTAAATCCACATTGCAAATAACGCAAACCACGAAAAAAACTGAACAAAAGCCAATTGTTTCATAGTAGTTGGCATATTGTTAAGATCGTTCATTATTGAAACTAAGCCAGAATCGGAAGCTTTGCTTTTCTGTAAAATTCCCGCAACAATTTCTACCAGTCCGAAAATCATCATGCCGAATCCAAGAATATAAACCTCTTTTTTTACAACAGTAAAGTAAAGAATGATTGTTACAATAATTCCTAAAGCGAGTAAGATGCCACCGGATTTGAAACATATCTGGGCAGATTTTTTATTGTTAATTTCCTGAATTTCATCATTTGAAATATTTTCTGAATCGTAATCTTCGAAAGCCTCAAGTTCTTCGGGCGAATATTCTTTTGTTCGGAAAACAGTCCATGCAACTGCAAGTATAAAAATCAGAGCTCCAATATAAAAAGAAAACTTTACAGATGGTGCAATTTCGCCCTCTGGAGCAGTATTTTCAATTCCCAACCAATTTGTCATTATATAAGGGAGAGCCGAGGCAATTACTGCACCTGTACCAATGAAAAAACTTTGCATTGCAAAACCTCTGGTTCGTTGCTCCGGTGGCAACATATCGCCAACAAAAGCACGGAAAGGCTCCATAGAAATATTTATTGATGCGTCCATTATCCAAAGCATTCCGGCAGCTATCCATAGAGCCGGGGAATTTGGCATTATGAACAATGCCAGAGAAGCAAAAATTGCCCCAATCAGAAAATATGGTCGGCGGCGGCCAAGTCTTCCCCAGGTTTTGTCGCTCATATGACCAATTATGGGCTGAATAAGTAAACCGGTTACAGGAGCAGCAATCCATAAAATTGGGATGTCTTCGATATTTGCTCCGAGAGTTTCAAAAATTCGGCTAACATTGGCATTCTGTAGAGCAAATCCGAACTGAATTCCAAGGAATCCGAAACTCATATTCCAAATTTGCCAAAAACTTAATTGAGGTTTTTTATTTTTTGTCATAGTCTTGATTATAAAATATTTATTATTCCGATTTATATTTTAGTATTTTTTTTGTCATAAAACTTTACACATATGAAAGCATAACATGAGTCGTTTAATGTTTCCCTTCCTATCAAACTGCAGAACAATTGAAAACAGCTATTAATCTTAAATTTACTATTTAGGCTATTATTAAACATTATTTGAAATTGTTTTTTTCTCTTTTATTGGCCTATTCAAATTGCGCCATTTTATAAATGAAAAAGTAGTTATGATTGTCGCTATTGAATAAATCCATATGAATAGAGTGTAGGAAAAGAAAAAATCAGATAAGTATTTACAGAAAAAAGTATTGAAAAGATTAAGAATAGTCCAAAGAAAAAAATTGGAAATTATCATTCTTTTTTTTAGTCTGCCAATTACTGACCAGTCTTTTGTAAAAGAAAAACTTGTTAGGGATAAACATGTTAATCCGACAATATATCCAATGTATCCATTATAAAAAAAAAGAAACGGTTCCCAAAACAAAACACCTCCAGGAGCGGTATATTGGTTGCTTGCCTCATTAAATGCAAATAAAACAAACTTTATGATCGTAAAACAAATAATTGCTGAAGCGATGAAAAATGGCAAACCGGTAAAAGTTAGCTTATCTGTTCGCCATCTTTTAATTAATAACTTGTCCAATAAAACCTTCAATTGCCTGCCAAGGAAATAAGTTATGATATAATTTATAGCAACTATAAAAAAATAGACTATTCCATATATTAATAAAACTGTAACTGCCAATCCCCAGCCGAAATCCAGATCTTCCATTTTCTTTCAAATTAGTGCCAAGTTTCTAAATTTTAACATTTTGCATACATATATAATATCAACCTTTGTTAAAAATCTCAATAATTGCTTCTCTATTTTTTATCAAAATGTCTTTGCCTTTAATTTCCAAAACCTCTTCCTTTTCAAATTCTTTAATAAATTTCACAGCACTTTCAAGAGTAATTGATGCAAAATCGGCAATATTTTGACGGTTTAAATATCTGAAAACATTCTCAGCTTCAAATTTTTCGGAAGACAAATATAATATTGCAGATGCCAATTTCCCTCGCATATGTTTGTACGAAAGATTGTTAATAATTTCTAAATAGCGACTTTCGTTTTGATAATTTCTTGAGGTTATTTGCATTGCAAATTCGGGTTTTCGCAAAAGCAACTGCTTCATTGCTTCTTTTTCTATCATGCAAATTTCCGAGTCTTTTATGG
Organism: Bacteroidota bacterium; assembly: GCA_018692315.1. Lineage (NCBI taxonomy): Bacteria > Pseudomonadati > Bacteroidota > Bacteroidota bacterium. The sequence continues at coordinate 6,492 of JABHKC010000105.1, forward strand.
CAATGGCCGAGTATTGATAAATATTTTCGTAAAAAATAGACGAAAAAGCCATAAAATCTCCTTTCACCGCAAGACGAATATTTGTTTGTTTATTGATTCCGGTCTGAAGAAATACCCGAACCAGCCCATCGTTTATGAAAATTACATGAGGTGAAAATGCACCTTGCTTAAAAATTGTTTCGCCTTTTAAATATGCGATTTGCGTTTTTCTTTCATCAAGAAATTGCAAATCCGCAGAATCTAAATTTTTAAAGCAAGTCAAAGTATCCTCTATGCCACTCATAATTCTTTAAAATATTTCTAAAATTTACATCATAAATGAAACAACAAAACTAATTATGTTTTTAGAATTAGAAAGAACTTCCAAAAATGCAAATTTCTTCGTTGTTTCAAAATTTCAAAATCCTCATTTACAATAGTAAACTGCGGTTTTGAAATTTCTCACGCCTTGAAATTTACTATTCTTAGAAGTTCCAATAAGTTATAGCTTATATTTTTATAAGAAAAAACTTATGAAAATATAATAATTTTAAGATAAAACTTCAAGCCCTAAATTTTGTACAGCAAATTGTTACACAGTATTTTTGCCTCAAACTTATAAGATGAAAAAAGTAGCAATTCCGGTTTTTGAAGGTAAATTGAGCGAGTTCTTCGGCAAATGCGAAAACTATGCAATTTTTGAGTTAAATGATGGAAATATTATTAACGAAAAAAATCTTGCTTCAAAAAATATTAAGACTGATAAACTTCCGGAATGGATTACAGAAGAAGGTATCACAGATGTAATTGTTTATAAAATGAATAAAAAGATTATTCAATTATTTAATAATTCAAAAGTGAACATTTTTGTAGGCGTGTCAATAGATACACCACAAAAATTGATTTCAAAATACTTAAATGGAAACCTAAAATCTGATGATACAATAATTAAAGAAATAATAAATCATTAAATAAGAAATCAACAAATTGTATAATTAATAATTAAAATTTATAAAAATGAAAGTTTTACAAACAAGCATCCACGAGATTGAAACATCCGAAGAATTAGCGAAAATAATTAGCGAAAACGAAAGCGCAATGGTTTGCTGTGGTCGCATGGGACCAATGTGTATTCCGGTTTATGAGGCTATGGAAGAACTTGAAGAAGAACGAGAAAACATAAAATTTTACTCAATGGGTTTCGACAGGCCAGAATCTGAGCCAATAAGATATGCTCCAATGACTCGCGGATTTATGGGATTGCCTTTTACCGTTTATTACAAAAATGGCGAAATGGTGAAAGCTACTACAAGCATTCAGAGCAGAGAACAAATTGTTTCGATATTAGACGAAAATTTTAGTTAGGTCTAAACAATGGAAGAAATATATGATGTAATGATTCTCGGTGCCGGTGCTGCAGGTCTCACTGCCGGCATCTATTCTTCGAGGGCAAAACTGAAAACTATTATCCTGAACGAAGGTGCAATTGGCGGACAAATGGTTCTTACCAACGAAATAGCAAATTATCCTGGAGTTGAGCTGACCAAAGGATATTCTCTTGCCGCCACCATGAAAAAACAGGCTAAAGATTTTGGTTGCAAAATCAAGTCTAACGTAAAAATTGCCAATCTACAGTTGAAAGAAACAATAAAAACCGTTGAGTTAGAAGACGGTAGAAGTTTTCAGGCAAAATCAGTAATAATTGCTCCGGGTGGGAAACCTCGTTCGCTCGATATTGAGGGCGAAGAAAAATTTAAGGGGACAGGAATTTCATTTTGTGCTACTTGCGATGGAGAATTTTTCACCGACAAAGAAGTAATTGTAGTAGGTGGCGGAAATTCGGCACTCGAAGAAGCAGTTTCTTTAAGCAAATATGCTACAAAAATCACCATAGTTCATCAGTTCGATCATTTTCAGGCTTTCGAACATGCTATTCGTGATGCCAAAAACAATGAAAAAATCAGCTTTATTTTAGAGTCGGAATTAAGAGGATTTTATGGGACAGATGGATTAGAAAAAGTGAGCATTGAGCATCTGCCTACAGGCAAAATAGCCGAAATGAAAACTGACGGAGTTTTTATTTTTGCCGGATATCAACCAAATACTCAAGCGTTTGAGCAAATTATTAAGCTCAACGACAGAAAAGAAATATTAGTAGATGAAGATATGAAAACAAATATTGCGGGCGTATTTGCAGCTGGCGATTGCATTGCAAAAAAATACCGACAAGTAACTACTGCCGTGGCAGATGGAACAATAGCCGGACTTAGTGCTGCTAATTATATTCAAAACTTTAAAAACCAATAAAAATAAACGAATTACAACCAATCAATCAACATGTTTTGCTTGATGTTTCGGACGACATGTAAGAACAAAAAACAGCATCAGGAATATTCATTCCCGATTCTGCAAAAGAAAAGAAAAACATTGCCAATGTACTTGCTATGAGCAATATAGAAAATTCGGAAATTGCTGTAGGAGATAAAGTTATGTATAAGGGAACATCTAAAAATGCAAATTTCTTCGTTGTTTCAAAATTTTAAAATCCTCATTTACAATGGTAAACTACGGTCTTAAAATTTCTTACGCCTTGAAATTTACTAATTTTAGAAGTCCCCATAAAGCATTTAGTGGCAACGAAACCGAATTTGAAGGCAAAAAATATCTGTTAATCCAATAACACTGCTAAAGTTTCCTTAATTTTTCAATTCAAAACTTCTCTACGCTACAATTAACAAAGCATAACGAATTTTCAGAAGTGGAAGTTACCTTTTTATAAAAAGGAGTCTCAATAATTGTATATTTACTTGACTAAAAATAAAAC
>JABHKC010000106.1 GCA_018692315.1 Bacteroidota bacterium
AAAACTAAAAATAAAACCCTCCAAAATATCAGCAAGTTCCTGATAGTAGCTTACCTATGCCCATACAATTATAGGTAATTGAATGAAAATAGTACTAAAACTAAATATGGATGATGAAAATGTTTCATGCGTTTGCCCTATTAATAAATAGAAGTATTAGTTTCATAATGTAATATGTTTGTTACTTTTGCATCTTTAATACCGATGTAGTTTTTTATGAAAAGTTTTATTAAAGCAATTGATTATTACCTGCCTGAAAAAGTGCTTGATAATAATGATTTAAAAAAGGAAAATCCCGATTGGGATATGGACGAATTATTTAAAGTTACAGGAGTTAGGAGAAGGTATATTAGAGCCGAAGGCGAAACTCCTTCCGATTTAGCTGTAGAAGCAGCAAAAAAACTATTCAAGAAAAACGACATTAATCCTTCTGATATAGAATATATAGTTTTTTGTACTCAAAGTAATGATTATATTTGTCCTACAACAGCTTGTGTTATCCAAGAGAAATTGAAAATATCAAAATCTTGTGGTACTGTCGATATTAATCAGGGATGTACAGGATTTGTTTACAGTCTGTCGCTTGCAAAAGCTTTGATTGAAAGCCGACAAGCAAACAATGTTTTGGTTCTCACTGCCGAAACAATTAGCAGATATATTCATCCGAAAGACAAAAGTTCACGACCAATTTTTGGCGATGGAGCAGCTGCCTGCCTTGTAGAAGCAACTGATGAAAGCTCCGGCATAGGAGACTTTGTTTTTGGTACAGATGGCAAGGGGTATAGAAATATAATTATTGATTACGGATGTGCCAGAAACGATATGCCTCAGGCAGATGAAATATATGAAGTAACCGATAATTATGGAAATATTCGGCACAATACTAGTTTCTATATGAACGGAAGTGCTGTTTTTCTTTTTTCGGCAAAGACTGGACCTAAGTTAATCAAAGACCTTTTGAACAAGGCCGGACTTACCTTAGACGATATCGACCTCGTTGTTTTTCATCAGGCAAGTAAACTTATAATGGAAACTGTTGCCAGAAAAGCAAATATTCCTAAAGAAAAATATTATATACATATCGAAGATTGTGGTAACACAGTTTCATCGACAATTCCAATTGCACTTTACCATGCTATGGAAGATAATCGTACAAAAAAAGGAGATACTGTAATGTTTGTAAGCTTTGGTGTCGGGTATAGCTGGGCGGCATGTGTATTAGAATTATAAATTTTTATTAATCAAATAACTAAAAAACAAAAGAATGTCAATAGAAGAATTTATCGAACAACTTGAAGAAGAATTTGATGATTTAGAGCCAGGAGTGTTAAAACCAGAAAGCGAATTCAGGAAAAATTTTGAATGGAATTCGATTAATGCACTGATTTTCATAGCACTTGTCGATTCTGAATATGATGTAACCATCAATGCCGAAGACTTGAATTCATCAAAAACAATTCAAGATCTTTTCGAAATTATTAAAAGTAGAGTTTAGAAAAATACAATTATGGCAATATTTTCAATTCCAAATACTAAAATTGTAGGAATAGCAGGAACTGTTCCGAAAAAAGAAATTGACAATAGAGATTATGATTGGATTACGGAAAATGAAAGAGAATTGTTCATTAAGAATACCGGTGTTGAAAAAAGACGTGTAGTTCCAGGTATTCGTACAGTTACATCTTCCGATATGTGCGTTATGGCAGCAGAAAAACTCATTGAAGAATTAAAATGGGATAAATCTGAGATCGAATGTTTAGTTTTTGTCTCACAATCAAGAGATTATGTGTTACCACAAACATCATCTATTCTGCAAGACCGATTAGGTTTACCAAAAACTTGCATGGCTTTCGATATTAGCTTAGGATGTTCGGCATATGTTTACGGATTGTCAACCATTGCATCGCATATAACTACAGCAAAATTCAAAAAATCGTTGCTTATGGTAAGCGATTTGTCATCTCTAAGTACTTATTATAAAGATAAAAGTTCATACCCATTGTTTGGCGATGCTGCCACTGTAACTGCATTGGAATACGACGAATCTGCCTCACCAATGCTTTTCAATTTACAGACCGATGGATCGGGATGGGATGCAATTATGATTCCCGATGGAGGAATAAAGAATTTTATTGATAAAGACACATCGTTCATAATTGAAAAATACGATGAAGGAATCTATAGAAATAAGACTCATGTTCACCTCGATGGCATAAAAGTTTTCAATTTTACATTGAAAGAAGTAGCAAAAAATGTTAAGAATTTACTGAAACATTTTGATAAAAGCATTGAAGATGTTGACTATGCAGTACTTCATCAGGCAAACAAAATGATAAATGAATTGGTAAGGAAAAGATTGAAACTTCCGCCAGAAAAATTACCATATTCAATACATAAGCTTGGAAATACAAGTTGTGCTTCAATACCTATTACTATGGTTTTTGCCTTGAGCGAAGAGCTTAGAAAACAAAAACTCAAGCTCGTATTTTCTGGTTTTGGAGTTGGTTTATCGTGGGGTTCGGTTTATGCTGAAACAGAAAATTTGGTAGTGCCGGAGATGCTCTATATTTAGAATCTAAATGAGAAAAGGCTATTGTATTAAATTATTTAAATTTAATGTTTTAGCCTTTTTGTGTTGAAATTATTTCGTGTTGATATATTTGAAAAAGGAAAAAGATGGATGTTTTTAAATTGACCGATAAAAATATTTTTGTAACAGGAGCTTCTTCAGGAATTGGAAGAGAAATTGCAATTTCTGCGAGCAAATATGGAGCAAAAGTTATTATCACCGGAAGAAACGAAGAACGATTAAATAATACATATTCTGAACTTTCTGGCGAAGGACATTTAGCTTTGCCGGCAGATTTGACTGACGAAAAGCAAATAGCATTTTTAGTTGATAAGCTGCCGAAACTTCATGGAGTAGTTTTTTCAGCAGGACTGACTGCGCATATGCCTGCAAAATTTATTCGTCAAGCAAACATCGATCATCTTTTTAATATTAATTTCGAATCGCCTGTTCTGGCAACCGGTCGATTATTGAAAAAAAGAAAAATTCTTGATAGTGGCTCAATAGTTTTTCTCTCGTCAATAGGATCTAAATATTCATATTTTGGTGGAGCAATGTATTCGAGTAGTAAGGCTGCATTGGAAACCTATTCGCGAGTTTTAGCATCTGAATTAGCTCCAAAAAAAATTAGAGCAAACTGTTTGTCTCCTACTTTTGTGAAAACACCAATGGTGGATGGAGCCGAACAAACTATTTCCAAGGAAGTTATGGATAATTTTGAACGAATGTCTCCTTTAGGATTTGGAGATCCGATTGATGTTGCAAATGCTGCAATATTTTTTCTCTCCGATGCTTCTCGATGGATTACCGGAACAAACTTGCCATTAGGGGGAAATTAAATCGGTTTTATCTTTTATATGAAATTGTAGAAAATTGTTTGCAATTGTAAGCAAAAAAATTTGAAATGAACAAAATTCAAAATCCAGAATACTCGGTTGTGGTTCCGGTTTATAACAGCGAAGAGTCGCTTGAAGAACTGTTTGCAAGAACTAAAGCAACATTTGAAAAATTGAAATTATCTTTTGAAGTAATTTTCGTTGAAGATTCCGGAAGAGATAATAGTTGGGGAAAAATTATTGAACTTAAAAATTCAAATCCTGAAAGTATCACAGCAATTCAATTAGCAAAAAATTTTGGGCAACACAATGCACTTTTTTGTGGTTTTCATTTTGCAAAAGGCAATTTCATTATAACTTTGGATGACGATCTTCAAATCCCACCCGAAGAAATTGAACGATTGATTGATGAATATAAAATATCGCAAGCAGATATTGTCTATGGCGATTTGGTTGAGAAACAGCATTCAAAAGTTAGGAATTTTGGCAGCAATATTCTGAAAAAATCTGCAAAAAGAAAACATGATTTGGCTACTGGTCAAGGCTCTTCTTTTAAATTGATAAAAGCAGAGTTGATAAAAAAAATCTTGCACCACTCGCAAAATTTTGTTTATGTCGATGAAATATTGCTTTGGTACACAAAATATATCAGTTTCACTAAAGTGCGGCACGAAAAAAGAAAGTTTAGCTCCTCAACCTATACCTATGGAAAATTATTCAGATTATTTTTCAATATCTCAATATATTACACAAAAGTGCCATTAAAAATTATGACATATGGAGGGGTTATTTTTTCAATATTGAGTTTTATTTTTGGAATAAGATTCCTTATTAGAAAAGTTGTTTTTGATGTTCCGCTCGGATATACTTCAATTATTGTTACAATACTTTTCTCTACAAGTATTATTCTTTTTAGCCTTGGAGTGATTGGAGAATATTTAAACAGAATTTTTGTCGTTCAGAACAGAAAACCACCATACTCAATAAAATCTATACTTGAATAAGTCAGAAAATTAAAAATTTACTAAATAGAAAACTATGAAATTATTAGAAGGAAAAACTGCAATAATTACCGGTGCAGGCAGAGGAATTGGGAAAGAAATTGCTTTGAAATTTGCAGAGCAAGGTGCAAATGTTGCATTCACTGATTTGTTTATCGATGAAAATGCGAAAGAATTAGAAATTCAACTTAATAAATATGGCGTAAAAGCAAAAGCATATGCCTCCGATGCCAGCAGTTTCGAGAAATCGGAAGAAACCATAAATGCAATCTTAAAAGATTTTGATAGGATAGACATTTTGGTGAATAATGCTGGAATTACTAAAGATACATTATTGATGCGAATGACTGAAGATCAATGGGATGCTGTGATTAATATTAACCTTAAATCGGTTTTTAATCTAACAAAAGCTGTTCAACGAACAATGCTGAAACAACGAGTTGGTTCAATAATAAATATGAGTTCGGTGGTAGGAGTAAGCGGAAATGCAGGACAATCGAACTACTCGGCATCAAAGGCTGGTATTATCGGATTTACTAAATCTATAGCAAGAGAATTAGGTTCGCGAAATATTCGTTGCAATGCCATAGCTCCTGGTTTTATTATTACTGAAATGACCGGAAAAATTCCTGAAAACCTAAGAAACGAATGGATTGAAAAAATTCCTTTGAAACGTGGCGGAACACCTGAAGATGTTGCAAATGTATGCGTATTCTTAGGATCAGATCTTTCAACATTTGTTAGCGGACAAGTTTTGAATGTTTGCGGTGCTATGAACACTTAGATTATTGATTATTTTATAATTCATAATTATTAGCTGTTCAACTTTCAACTTTAAGAACTTTATAAACTTTCAACTCTTTTTTTACTTTGAACAATACTATAGTTACCGAATATCCTATTTGGCTTGTTTTGGCTTGCATTTTAATAGCTTTCTTATATGCTTTTTTTCTTTACAGAAGAGATAAAACATTAAAGGATATTGGAAAATGGAAAATTGCGACACTATCGGTTTTTAGATTTGCTGCTGTTTTTATTTTATGCTTTCTGCTACTTTCGCCATTTATTAAATCTGAAAAAATTACAATTGAAAATCCAATTGTAATTTTTGCTCAAGACAACAGCGAATCGGTAATTATTAATAAAGATTCAATTTTTTACAAAGAAGAATATCCTCAAATTGTCGAAAATTTTGTCACAGATTTAAAGCAACAATTTAGTACGAATACTTATACTTTTGGCAATGAGTTAACGAAAAATTTGCAATTTTCCTACACAGACAAACAAACAGATTTTACTTCATTGTTAGGCCAAATTGGCAATAATTACTATAAAAGAAATGTTGGAGCTATAATAATTTCAAGCGATGGAATTTATAATAATGGAAAAAATCCAATTTATTCGACAGACGAGATCAATTTCCCGATTTATACAATTGCTTTAGGCGATACAAATCCTCAAAAAGATATAATTCTGTCGGAAGTTTTGTATAATAAAATTGCATTTCTTGGTAACAAATTTCCTGTTCGCTCGGTGGTTGATATAAACGAACTGAAAGGCACTAACACTAAAATTGGCATTATACACAAAAACAAAACCTTGTTCTCGAAAGAGATTTTGGTTACCGATAATCGATTTTCTGTAACAATTGATGCAGAAATTGAAGCAAATGAGAAAGGTTTACAACGATATAAAATTGTTGTCTCACCTAATAATCATGAAATTAGCAAAAAGAATAATTCTCAGGATATAATTATTGATGTTATCGACAGCAAACAAAAAATTTTAATAGTAGCAAATTCGGCTCATCCGGATATAGGAGCACTGCGAAAAACTTTGAAATTGAACGAAAACTTCGAGCTTGATTATTGCCCGATAGACGATTTAAACCAAAATGTGAAAGATTATAACTTGCTAATCCTTCATCAATTACCATCGAAAACAAATGCTGCCACAACTTTGCTATCCGAAGTATTCAAAAATAAAATTCCTTGCTTATTTATTCTTGGAGCTTCATCATCAACAGAAAAATTTAACAATTTGAAAATTGGGCTAAATATTTATCAAACTAAGGGAGCAACTGAAGAAACACAAGCGAAAATAAATTCTAAGTTTCCATTGTTTGAATCGAATGAGGAGTCGATACAATTTTTCTCGAAAGCTCCTCCTCTGATTTCTCCTTTTGGAGAGTATAAAACCAATCCATCTGCAAATGTTCTTTTCTATCAGAAAATTAAGAATATCAATACACAAAAACCTCTGATTTTATTTAATACACATTCCGAAAACAAAATTGCAGTTATATCCGGCGAAGGAATTTGGCGATGGAGATTGAACGATTTCTTAAATAATTCGAATCATAATTTTTTTAATGAATTCATTAACAGCGTGGTGCAATATTTAGCACTTAGCATTTCAAAGGAAAGATTTATTGTTAGTTACGAAAATTTATATTCCGAAAACGAAAATATTATTATTAGGGCTGAAGTTTATAACGAAAGCTACGAGTTGATAAATAGTGAGGATCTTGAAATTGAAATTTCCGACCAAAACGAAAATAAATTCAATTTCATATTCGACAAAACTTCAAAAGCTTACCGACTCGATGCTGGACTTTTCCCCGCTGGCGATTATAAGTTTAGAGCTACTGCTGAGGTTAGCGATGAAATTTTAACGAAAGAAGGAAAATTCAGTGTTTTGCCAGTTAATATAGAAGCAATAAATTCAAAGGCTAACCATCAATTACTTAATCAATTGGCTGAAAACAACAATGGTAAAATGTATTTTCCTCAACAAATTTCAGAATTGCAAAAAGATTTAGAAAACAATAATAATATAGTCCCAATTTCTCATTCCGAGCAGAAATTTATAGAATTAATAAATCTGAAATGGATAGCATTTATAATACTATTTCTGCTATCTCTTGAATGGTTTTTTAGAAAATATCTCGGAAGTTATTAGATTTGAAATTATTATTCGCACTTCTGCATTAGTTCAAGTTTTATCCAGAACTTTAATAAAATAGAATTGATTATTAGATATTAATAAATATTTTTGTAGGCAAAATTATTAATTATTTGATATGAAAAAATTAGGAATATTCACTATTGGCATATTATTATTGACCATCGTATTCTCCTCTTGCAAAGAATGTATTACGTGCGAAATTCAAGGAAATACTGTCGATACCGTTTTTATAGATAATTATTTTAAGCAATATGATGAATTATGTGGTACTAGCGATGAAGTTGAAGCTCGTAAAAGAGATGTTGAATTTGCTGCCGAAAATAGAGTTTGCGGAAAATATTTTATTGTAACACTCGAATTGGATACCATTGATTCCCTAATTTTGTGTGGAAACAGATATTGGTTAGAAGATTATTTAGATTCGGTTCTTTTAGAAGCAAATATTGATACGATAATAAAAATTAAGGAAGATACATTTTTCTATAATCCTGCGTCTTTCGATTGTAGCTACGGAAACTAATAGTCAAAATTGATTATTGTTCAACATTAAAATTGTATTTTTTTAATAAACTAAACAAATTCAGTTGTATAAGCTAAAAATGCTTTGGAAATATTTACGAAGGAAAATTAATATCATTCAGGGTTTTATTTTTCCCATATTAATTCTTGTTTTTCAATCTTGCACCGAGGAACCGACAGCTTGTTTTGAAACAGCAAAAACCGTTTATGAAACTGGCGAAACTATACATTTTATAAATTGTTCTGTCGAAGGAGATTCATATGAATGGAAAATAAGTGAGAATTTATTCTCAACAGACTTTTCACCATATCATGTATTTCCTGATTCGGGTTCTTTTACTGTTACACTTGTTGCTAAATCAAAATTCGATGCAAAAGCCGATGAAATGAATAAGATTTTGAAAATTAATAATGCATGTGAGAAGTTTCTTGGATATTACAATACAAATTTTAATGACAGTACTCAGCTTTTAAGCATAAAATCAGGAAATGTCAACAATTCAATTATAGTTTTTATTGACGATAAGCTATTTTGTAATGCAAGCGTCGATTCAACTTTCATTTTAATAGACCAACAATCGTACTGGGACGACAGTCATAAATATATTAAAAGCGGAATTGCAGAATTAAAAAATGATAGCCTCAGTTTTGATATTTTGCTAATTACGAACGAGAATACAGAAGCACTAAAAAGCTTTGAGGCAATTAAGATTAATTTATGAAATATCGATAATTTAAAGAAAACTAAATGTTAGTAAATTTTTATAGTTAAATTTTGTTTGATAAGTTTTTATATGAAGTTTAGAATTTGTAAAACATTCTGATTTATATCTATGAACTAAATAAAAAAATATTATGTCAAAAATATTAGTAATAGATGATCAAAGGAGTATTCGTAATTCACTGAAAGATATTCTTGAATACGAAAATTATAAAGTCGATTTGGCCGAAGACGGATTTGCTGGCTTAGAATTAATAAAATCTAATGAATACGAAATTATTCTTTGCGATATTAAAATGCCCAAAATGGATGGTTTGGAAATGCTTCCGAAAATTATGGAAATAACAAACGACACTCCGGTAATAATGATTTCGGGGCATGGAAACATCGATACTGCGGTTGAAGCTATAAAAAAAGGAGCATTTGATTTCATTGAAAAACCTTTAGATTTGAATCGAATGCTCATCACTATCAAAAATGCAAAAGATAAATCTAATCTGATAAGTGAGACAAAAATTCTGAAACGGAAAGTCAGTAAATCATACGACATGATTGGCAATTCTGAGGCAATAAATCTAATTAAAGAAATGATAGAAAGGGTAGCTCCTACAGATGCAAGAGTTCTCATCACCGGCGAAAATGGCACAGGAAAAGAAGTTGCTGCACGCTGGATACACGAAAAAAGTCACAGAGCAAGCAGTCCTTTTATTGAGGTAAATTGTGCAGCTATTCCTTCAGAATTGATAGAAAGCGAATTGTTTGGACACGAAAAAGGTGCTTTTACTTCGGCACATAAACAACGAAAAGGAAAATTTGAACAAGCAAATGGCGGCACAATTTTTCTCGATGAAATTGGGGATATGAGCCAATCAGCACAAGCAAAAGTACTTAGAGCCTTGCAAGAAAACAAAATCTCTCGTGTAGGTAGCGATAAAGATATAAAAGTAGATGTAAGAGTGATTGCGGCTACAAACAAAAATCTAAAAGAAGAAATTGCAAAAAACAATTTTAGAGAAGACTTATATCATCGCTTAAGTGTGATTTTGTTGAGAATTCCATCTTTGAACGAAAGAAAAGAGGATATTCTAATTTTGGCAAATTATTTCATAGAACAAATTTGTACCGAACATAGAATGCCAGCTAAACAAATTTCTGAGGATGCAATTATTGAATTAAAAAATATAAACTGGACAGGTAATATTCGCGAATTTCGCAATGTAATTGAAAGGCTGATTATTCTTTGTCCAAAGCAAATTGAGGCTAATGATGTCAAACTTTTTGCTCAACCAATAAGTCAAAGTAATTGAGAACTATTTTAGAAAAAAATATGAAAGTAGATGTTTTGTTAGGTCTTCAGTGGGGAGACGAAGGAAAAGGAAAAATAGTAGATGTTTTAACGCCGAATTATGAAATTATTGCACGATTTCAAGGAGGTCCAAATGCTGGGCACACACTCGAATTTAACGAAATTAAGCATGTTTTGCACATTATCCCTTCAGGAGTTTTCCGAGAGAATGCAATAAATGTTATAGGAAATGGGGTGGTGATTGATCCGGCAATTTTTTATAAAGAAATTAGTGATTTAAAGAAACTTAATGTAGATATTTCTGAAAGATTATTAATTTCTAACAAGGCACATTTAATTATTCCAAGCCATAGAATATTAGATGCTGCCTACGAATCTTCGAAAGGAAAAGCAAAAATTGGCTCTACTTTAAAAGGAATTGGTCCAACTTATACCGACAAAATTGGAAGGCATGGTCTTAGAATTGGAGATATTAATTCTGCTGATTTTTTGGAGAAATATAACAAACTAAAATCGAAGCATGAGAAATTGTTAAAAGCATATAGTTTTGATTATGACCTTTCTGAATATGAGAAAAAATGGTTTGAAGGAATCGAAATGATAAAAAGGTTCAAACTAATTAATAGCGAACATACTATCAATAATTATATTGAAGAAGAAAAAACAATACTTGCCGAAGGAGCGCAAGGAACCTTGCTTGATATCGATTTTGGTTCTTACCCTTTTGTAACTTCTTCGAACACTATTTGTGCCGGAGCTTGCACAGGTCTGGGTGTTGCTCCAAATAAAATTGGAGAGGTTTATGGAATTTTCAAAGCATATTGTACACGTGTGGGAAGTGGACCATTTCCAAGCGAACTTAACGATGAAGAAGGAGAATTATTACGAAAAGAAGGAAACGAATTTGGTGCAACTACTGGCAGACCGCGCCGTTGCGGATGGTTAGATCTTACAGCATTAAAATATTCCATAATGATAAATGGTGTAACTCAACTGATTATGACAAAAGTTGATGTTCTAAATGCTTTCGATAAAATTAAAGTTGCAGTAGGGTATCAAAAAGGCAACAAAACTATTGATCAATTCCCACACGATTTAAATGAAATTGAACCAATTTATCGTGAATTTAAAGGTTGGAAATGTAATATTAGTGAATTTAAGGTTGATAGTTTACCGAAGGAGTTAAATGCTTATATCAAATTTCTTGAAGATGAACTAAAAGTTCCGATAAGTATAATTTCGATAGGTGCAAATAGAAATGATACCTTATTTAGGTAGTATTAAAGTTTTACTTCTGTATAAATTCCTGTTTTTTGAAAGCTTTTATCGCAGGTTTTAATTGTACATTCTTTTAAACTCATCTTCATAGAAGAATTCTTTTTCGTCGAAAGCTGGCACTAAATCGTTTAGCCAAGTTGCCTTTTCATCATATTTTGCAAAAAACGGACGACGAACCCATTTCGAATTTCTCCCTTGAATAAAAGTGAGATTAATAACTTTTGTCCCATTAACTTTAGAAACTCCAGCAACAAGGACTTTTCCGGGATCTGCCGACATGCTTGGTCCTCGCACTGTCCTGCAAATTCCGCCAACTTTTGAATATGCTTTTCTGAAAATTTGCCATGCTTTCACTAATGGTACAGAAAAATAGTGTTGAGCACCGGTATTTCTGGCAACAAACATATAATAAGGAATCATTCCGAGCTCCACTTGTTTGTTCCACATCGCTGACCATAGCTCGGGTTCAGCATTAATATTATTTAAAAGTGGCGATTGTGTCCTGATTAATGCACCAGTGTTTCTTATATTATTGACCGCCGTATGCAAAATGTCTGTTTCTAATTCTCTCGGATGATTAAAATGTGCCATTATTGCTAAATTCTTTTTCGATTTAGATACTTTCTCGAAAAGACGCAATAAATTGTCAGTATCATTGTCATCGACATATCGTTGAGGCCAAAACGTTAAGGCTTTGGTTCCAATTCTTATGTTTCGCAAATGTGGCAAATCGGCATCTAACAATATATTTATGTACGATTCTAAATGCTTAGTTTTCATTGTCATTGGGTCGCCTCCAGTGAATAAAACATCGGTAACTTCATCGTGCTCTTTCAAATATTCGACCATTAATTCGCCTTGCTTCATAGCAAATTTAAGTTCGTCCATACCTACAAACTGAGGCCAACGAAAACAAAATGTACAATACGCATGGCAAGTTTGTCCTTGCGTAGGGAAGAATAGCATTGTTTCATTATATTTATGCTGAATTCCGAGCAATCTTTCACCATTAATTTCAGGCACATTATGCTCTAATTGCCCCGCGGGATGTGGATTTAATTGTAATCGTATATTATTTGCTGTTTCTCTAATTTCCGATTTTGTTGTATTTGAATTAATTACACTTTCCATTTCCTTAAAATGCTCAGGAATTAACATATCTTTTTGAGGAAAGTTAATTTTGTAAATAGGATCATTTTCGTAATTCTTCCAATCTATCAATTCATCAACAACATAATTGTTAGTTTTAAATGGTAAAACATGGCTAACTACATCAATGCTTGCAATATCCTTTTTAGCTAATTGCGATATTTGTGGAATTTCTTTGTAATTTTGTAAAGTATATGTCTTAAATTTCATAAATTCATTTTTCAAATCTAACTACTAACTATGAGAATAATTGTATTTCTCTGTTAATTTTTGCAAAGTTACGAAATTTATTGTAAAAAGCAAGGAACACCATAAACACGATTCAAGTTATTAATTGCTAAAAGTCATGATTATAGTATTTTATATATGCTAAATATTAAATTTATTAAAATGAAATTAGGAAATTTTGTGTCATCAAATAATTCGATAAATTTCAAGTTCATATATTGTTTAATAAATTAATTTATATACTTTTGCAGCGCTTTAATTAGATTTATTCATTTAATATGAAAGTATGTATTTAACAACTGAAAAGAAAGAAGAGATTTTTAAAACTTACGGTAAAAGTGCCAACGACAGCGGTTCAGCCGAGGGTCAGATAGCATTATTTACTCATCGGATTTCGCATCTCACCGAGCATCTGAAAAAAAACAGAAAAGATTATAGCACTCAACGTGCTTTAATTGTTATGGTTGGGAAACGAAGAAGATTATTAGATTATTTAAAAAATAATTATATCGAAAGATATCGTAAGATAATTAAAGAACTTAAATTGAGGAAGTAAAAAGAAAAAAGGCAATTGTTATATTGCCTTTTTTTTTATTTTCGTTTAACTGAAAATCTAATATTTTGAATTTAATTTAACAAACAAACAATTTTATACAATTATTTTAAAACAAAAGTAAACAAGAATTATCCGAAATTGAATAAATAAACAAGACGAGAAAAAGATTATGAACATTATTGAAAAGAAAATTGAATTAGGCGATGGAAGAACGATTTCCATTGAAACAGGCAAATTGGCGAAACAAGCCGATGGTTCAGCATTAGTACGAATGGGAAACACAATGTTGTTGGCAACAGTTGTTTCGGCAAAAGAAGCAAGAGAGGATGTTGATTTTATGCCTTTGTCGGTAGAATACAGAGAAAAATATGCAGCAGCAGGTAGATATCCGGGGGGCTTTTTAAAACGAGAAGCTCGTCCTTCAGATTACGAAATCCTAATATCTCGATTAATTGATCGAGCTTTAAGACCTCTTTTCCCAGACGATTATCATGCCGAAACTTTTGTAAATGTTACACTTATTTCATCAGATACAAATATATTTCCCGATGCACTGGCAGGTTTGGCAGCAGCCGCCGCTTTGGCTGTTTCAGATATTCCATTCAATGGCCCAATTTCCGAGGCCAGAGTAGCTCGAATCAATGGAGAATTTATTATTAATCCAAACATTGATGAATTTGCAGATGCAGATATTGATATAATAGTAGGTGCTACTTACGATAATATTTTAATGATTGAAGGCGAGATGAGTGAAGCTTCTGAAAAGGAAATGTTAGAGGCCATAATGTTTGCACATGAGTCTATAAAAATACATTGCAAGGTCTTAATGGAATTGACCGAGGAGACTGGAAAAGCAATAAAAAGAGAATACAATCATGAACAAAACGATGAAGATTTAAAGAAAAAAGTTGAAGAATTTTCATACGAAAAACTTTTTACTGCAGCAAAATCAATTATAATTGATAAACACAAGCGACACGAAACGTTTTCTGCAATTAAGCAAGAATTTATTGATACATTTGAAGAAGAGGAAGAAATTGACGAAAAACTCATTGGAAAATATTTTCATGATGTTGAAAAAAAAGCAGTCAGAAATCTTGTATTAGAAGAAAAATTGCGAATTGATGGTAGAAAAACAGATGAAATTCGACCAATATGGTGCGAGATAGATTATTTGCCAGCAGCACACGGTTCTGCAGTTTTCACCCGAGGTGAAACACAATCACTTACATCTGTTACATTAGGGACTAAATTAGATGAGAAAATTATTGACGAAGTAGTTTTTCAAGGAACCAGTAAATTTCTATTACATTATAACTTTCTTCCATTTTCGACTGGAGATGCCCGTCCATACAGAGGTTTAAGTAGAAGAGAGGTAGGACATGGAAATTTGGCTCATAGAGCATTAAATGGCATGATTCCGAAAGATCCTGAAATTAATCCATACACAATTAGAATTGTTTCAGATATTTTAGAATCAAATGGTTCGTCTTCTATGGCAACGGTTTGTGCCGGAACATTAGCTTTGTTAGATTCCGGGATAAAAATGAAAAAACCTGTATCAGGAATTGCAATGGGGCTAATTACCGATAATGATGGAAAATACGCAATTCTTTCTGATATTTTGGGTGATGAAGATCATTTAGGAGATATGGATTTTAAAGTTACCGGTACAAAAGATGGTATAACTGCCTGTCAGATGGATATTAAAGTTGATGGGCTTCCTTATGAAATTCTTGAAGAAGCATTAGATCAAGCCAAATCAGGACGTTTGCATATTCTTGAAAAAATGACGGAAGTTATTGCCGAACCTCGCGAGAAATATAAACCTCATACTCCACAGATAGTTAGCTTGACAATACCAAAAGACATGATTGGCTCGGTAATTGGTCCAGGTGGAAAAATTATTCAGGAAATTCAGGCAAAAACCAATTCAGTAATTTCGATTACAGAAGATGGAAAATTTGGTATAGTTCAAATTTCGGCAACAGGCGAAGAAGCAATAAAAAGTGCTACAGAATGGATAGAGGGAATTGTTGCTGTTCCCGAGGTAGGCAAAACTTATAAAGGGAAAGTGAAAACGATTGTCGCATTTGGTGCATTTATTGAAATACTTCCCGGAACCGATGGTTT
This sequence comes from Bacteroidota bacterium, assembly GCA_018692315.1. Classification (NCBI taxonomy): domain Bacteria; kingdom Pseudomonadati; phylum Bacteroidota; species Bacteroidota bacterium. The sequence goes on from JABHKC010000106.1 coordinate 15,264, forward strand.
GTTACATATTTCGGAAATCGAATGGAGAAGACTAAATACTGTTGAAGAAGTTTTGAAAGTAGGCCAAGAAATAGAAGTGAAGTTGTTAGAAGTTGATAGAAACGGAAAACTTAAACTTTCGCGTAAAGCACTTTTACCAAAACCCGAAGGAGATAGAAGAGGACAAAACGATGGTGAAAAAAGAAATCCTGATAGAAACAGGAGATTTCGCAGAAACGACTAATAATCAACATTTAGAATTAATGAAAATTTCACATTCTTAGTTTTGTTGAAGAAATTTAAACAAATTGAATATCCTGAGTTATTGTTTTTCAAATCTTAGGATATTTTTTTTGCAAAAATTTGAAATAAAAAAGCTAAATCCGATTAGTCAAATCCGATTAGTTTGATGAAAAAGTGAATAGCTAATTTATGTTTTTATTTTTTTTAGATAAAATTTATAAAATTGCATTTTTAATTTTTTATATTTTCTATGAACACGAAATTTAATTGGAAAGATTTTATAATCTACGGTTTTGTATTCTCAATTATATTTGTAATTTTTTCAGGTATAGTTTTATATATTTCTCCTAATTCTGAATTTGCAAAACTTCAAGATTGGCAAATATTTGGTTTAACTAAATCAATTTGGAGAAGCATTTTCATAAGCTTCAATTTAGTATTAATAATTTTAGCAATACTATACGTATCTAAAGTTGACAAAGAATTCTTCGGAAAATATTTTAATAAGGAAAAGTTTAAAAAGCTATCTGAAAGCAAAGAATTGTTCAGTTCGATTGCGATAGTAATAATCGTATTTTCTATTTCTGTTTTAGAAATACCGCCGATTAGTTCAATTTCATATTTGAGCGAAACCTTCGAAATTGGCTGGAAGAACAAAAATCAAGGAGAACCGGTAAAATTGAGCAATAGTATGACAATTGGTGAGGTAGCCAAACTATTTCCAAATATTTCTAATTTCGACATTATAAATAAACTCCAAGTATCAGGTCTGAGTGTAAAAGATAAAAACCAAAGCCTTACTGAATTAAGTAAAAAAAACAATTTTCCGGTAAATGAGATAAAGCGAATTATTATCTCCATGTCCGAAATAAGAACACCACTGAAAACAAAAGAGTTTTCGAAAATCTCTATTGCCGATTACTCGATTCGTAATGGTTTAGAAGGAGAAAAAGTTATTGATTTTCTTAAAGAAAACGATATTATAATTGACTCAAAGTTGGAAACAATGTCTGAAATAAGCGAGCGGAATTACATTTCACAAGCTGAACTTCAAACTCTTTTATCAAAATTGGAAAATAATCATAGCGTTGGGAATTCAGCAAATAAACAGCAGAATAAAGTATTCCCAAATCAGAATTATAATAAAATGACTTTGAAGGAATTCTCAAATAGCTTACAAATAGATACAACATCTATTATAGCTATTTTGAAAAAAAATAATATGTCTTACGAAAGCAAACAAACAATAGAAGAAATTGCTTTAGCGAATGATATATCAGCTTATGAAATTGTTCAATTAATTGATACTAATAATCAGAGTTCACAAATACCCATTGAGCAACTTTCTAATGCAATTCAAAACTTCAATTTAAATGAAGTTGTAAACAAATTCCGAGAAAATGGCTACGATGTAAATATCGATATGATAATGAATAGAATTATGCAAAATGGAATTAGTGTTTCCGGATCAAATCAAAGCCTAAAAGAAATTGCAGAAGATAATAATCTTACACCAGTACAATTGTTAGATATGATTTCAGGAAAAGCCGGAGTTCCTGAAAAATCGGATAAAGCCAGTGGGAAAAGGAAAAAGGGAGTTGGTTCGGTAAATAAAAAACTTAAAGAGCTTCCTTTACAATATGGTGTTAAGATAGAAACAATTATAGAAAGACTTAATGCAAAAGGAATCACTGCAGATGAGGAAATGACTATTCGCGAAATATCAATTAATGCAAATGTTTCACCAAAAGAAATTGTTGATATAATTAAAGATAGAAAACCGAAAAAATAGTACGTATTGTAAAATATTTCCTTTACTAATATCTTGTCAATAATATTCGTTAATTGTTTGGCAATAATTTCTTCCGGCTTGTTCAGGTTGCGGATTTTCTATATGATTATGAAGTAAAATAATTGTAGTTAAGGTTAATTTTGCAATATATTTTCAGACTTAAACTTTTTTTTTGTAAAATGAAAGTAGTTATTAATCAATAAATTTGTATCTTTAATCAATTATTTTAATATTTCTATTTGTGATTTTTTAATTTCGCTTTTGTATAAAAATATTTATTATGAAAAATATAGTAAAAATTGGCATTATCTTCTTGATATTTATATCACTAACATTTTGCAAGAAAGAGTCCCCCACTCTAAATAATCCAACAAATACAGTTTCGATGACCGAACTGATTATTGATCCGAGTTTTGATTTTTCAAACACAAAATCGGTAGAATTGGAAATAATTGCAGAATTAAGAAACGGACATCCATTGGCTAGAATTAGGCTTGATATTCTTGAGCATTCAGAAAATAAGTCAGAGGGAGAAATAATTCACTTATTCACAGGATCTACCAATATTATGGGAGTCTTAAAGAAGGACATTATAATTCCTTCTTATGTTACTCAAATTAAATTACGAAATGAATATTTAGGGCTCCCAGATGAGATAATATTACCAGTAATTAATAATAGAATTTCGTATAAATATGGCGATCCTATAAATACCGCGAAAGGATTTACAGGTACACGTTCAGTAAGCAATAACCAGTCAGTTACATTAAGTTTCATGGGAACATGGGATACAGATGGAGTGCCAGATTATCTTGAAGCTACTAGTGACGTAATCAGTACATATTTTTTAAATGATATAACTAACTCATTACCTGAAAGTAATAGTGTTCTTAATCATCATCCACAGTATGTTTCAGACACTGTGGAAACAAATCTGGTTATTTCAGATTCAAGTGCAGTATATATAACATTTGTTCATGAAGGTGCATATAATAAAAATACAGTAGGCTACTATACCTATCCTTCTGGAAGTCCTCCAGCAACTCCAAGTAATATATCTGAGCATATTGTGATATTTCCAAATCTTTCATTTGCCGGTGCAGGTGGTGGACTACAAGCCGGAGACAAAGTATTGTTGGATACATTTCCAGCAAATATAGAAATCGGTTTTTTTCTTATTGCAAATGGTTGGGATGAGCCTAATGATACTGTAGATAATGGGTCCTATATTCTTTATACAAATGATAATCTGAACACAACTGCAAACCAAGAGCAACATATGGTACTATTGAATGACCTCGAAAGAGAGCGCTACCTTGCAGGATTTGAAGATATCAAAAGATATGCACCTACATGCGACCACGATTTCAATGATGCTGTCTTTTATGCCACTGTAGAAGAAATTGTAGATGATAGTATTGCAAGGTTAGATCCTGCACAAGACTGTGATAACGATGGAATTTCGGATACGCTTGACGATTACCCTTGTGATTCATTACGTGCATTCGATAATGTTTATACAGGGACATTAGCCTTTGAAGATTTATGGCCTGCATATGGCGATTTCGACTTTAATGATTTAGTAGTTGGTTATTCAATAAATCAGATTACTAATGCCTGGAATAATGTGTACGAAATTGAAGCTACTTGGGTTGTTAGAGCTATTGGTGCATCCTACCACAATGGTTTTGGAATTGAACTCCCGATTGCACCAAGTCTTATTGCCTCTGTAACAGGAGGAGTAGAAACGGTGTATGGGACTAATAAAGCAGTGATTTTAGCTTTTACTGATGCATATACTATACTACCAGGTACAGGAAATGGAGTAGTCGGTGTAAACACCACAATTGGTGAACTATACTCAACACCAGATACGGTTGTACAAAGGATTATACTTACTCATGCTACATCAATAGCAAATATTGGTCTTCCTCCTTATAATCCATTCATCAGGATAGATGGAATTGTTGATAAAGAAGTTCATCTTCCTGATTATCCACCAACCGATTTGGCAGTTGGGAATTCATATTTTGGAACTTTAAACGATAATAGTGATCCTGGCGAAGGAATTTATTATAAATCTGATTTGTATTTGCCATGGGCATTACATCTTCCTGCCGAATTTGATTATCCTAAAGAAAAATCTGATATTAATTCCGCATTCCTTGATTTTGGTTCATGGGCAGAAAGTCGAGGTGTAACTAATACACAATGGTATGTAAACGGAGTTGGTAGTAGAAATACAAGCAATATTTTTACTCACTAATTGAGCAAATAAAACTAAAATATATAAATCCATCTTCATTTTTGAGGATGGATTTTTTTTTACAAAAATTTAAAATTCTCATTATTACAATTTCTTTTCATAAAAATCAATTGAAAATAGAAATGCTTAGTGTAAAATATTATTTTTGTTTCCGAAATGTTTAGAACTTTATTTTTAAAAATATTGGTTTGGAGAATTCGGAATATCCCTGACCAATATTTCATGCTAATTCTCAGTATAATAGTTGGTACTGCCGGTGGACTAATGGCTCTTACATTGAAGACTTTAGTGTGGCATTTCAGCGATTTGCTGCTTGAAGGAATGCACTATAGTTATTTCGAAAACCTAAATTTCGATAATTTTTTACTGTTGGTTTATCCAAGCATTGGGATTAGCCTGACTGTATTAATGAAAAAATATATTATTAAAGATAAAATCAAACATAATATTTCAGCAATTCTACGATCAATTTCAAAAAGAAAAAGTTTTATGAAAGCTCATAAAACCTACTCATCATTCCTCGGAGGAATAATAACTGCCAGTTTTGGAGGATCTATAGGATTAGAATCTCCAATAATTTCATCGGGAGCTGCAATTGGTTCAAATTTTGGTAGAGTTTTTCATCTTAATTACAAACAAGTTACGGTGCTTTTAGCTTGTGGCTCATCAGGAGCAATAGCAGCAATTTTTAATACTCCAATTGCTGCAATAGTTTTTGCGATAGAGGTTTTAATGATAGACTTAACAAGATTCAGTTTGGTCCCACTTTTACTTGCTTCCGTAAGTGGAGCTATTATTAATAAATTTCTTTTCAAAGACGAAATTCTAATAGATTTTAAAACTACAGATATTTTAGATGTAAATGATATTCCGTTTTTTGTTGTTTTAGGAATACTCTCAGGTTTTGTTTCACTATACTTTACAAAAATGTTTTTGTATATAGAAAGAAAATTCGACCGCCTAAAAAAAATGTACAATCAAGTAATTGTGGGTGGTATTATTCTTGGAATAATGATTTTTGTATTTCCTCCCCTATATGGTGAAGGATATGAGACTATTAAGGCAGTCCTTGAGGGTGATTATCAAAATGTAATACATGCTAGCCTATTTGAAGTATTTCAAAATAATTTTCTTCTATTTATAATATTTTTTTTACTACTTATATTTTTCAAGGTAATAGCTACAGCAACAACTTTTTCTGCTGGCGGGATAGGTGGAATATTTGCACCATCGCTTTTCACTGGTGCTATTCTCGGATTTGTTTTTGCAAGAACCATCAATCATCTGAATATTGGCATTAATATTCCCGAAAGTGAATTTGCACTCGTTGGTATGGCGTGTTTGCTGGGCGGAGTGCTACATGCTCCTTTAACAGGAATCTTTCTAATTGCTGAAATTACTGGTGGCTATGAATTGATATTACCCCTTATGTTAGCTACAACAATTTCGTATGTAACTGTAAAAATTTTGGTTAAAAACTCTATTTTTACAATGCAGCTTGCAAAAACAGGAGAGTTGATAACTCATCATAAAGATAAAGCTATTCTGACTTTTATGAACTTACAATCTGTAATTGAAAAAGATTTTCTTACAATTTCTGAAAAGAAATCTTTGGGCGATTTGGTAAAAGTAATTTCAAAATCGAAACGAAATATATTTCCTGTAATTGACGATCGAAAGACTTTGATAGGAATTGTTTATCTTGATAATATCAGAGAATTAATGTTCAATACAGAAATGTACAATAATACTTTTGTTACAAATGTCATGATAGCTCCACAGGCTTATATACAAGTAAATGATCCGATGAATATCGTAATGGAAAAATTTCAGGAAACAAATGCCTGGAACCTTCCTGTAGTTGAAGATGGAAAATATGTTGGATTTGTTTCGAAATCAAAATTATTTTCTGTTTACCGAAAGCATTTGATTGATATTTCTGAAGAATAGTTTTGAATTGAGTTTATTTTTTCCAAAAAAGCGGAGAAAATAGAACTAAAACGGTAAAAATCTCTAATCGTCCTAATAGCATTAAAAACGATAGAAACCATTTCCCGAAATCAGGAATTGCGTAAAAATTGTCCATAGGACCTACTGAACCAATGCCGGGTCCAATATTTCCTAGAGTGGCAGCTACTGCACCCATTGCAGATTCCAAATCTAATCCGAGTGCCGACATTACTATCACTCCAAAAACAAATATCAAAATATAAAAAACGATAAATGCTAAAACATTTGAGATGGTTTCTTTCGGAATAGATTGATTGTTTAGTTTTAGATTTTGTACGACATTAGGAATTATGAGCCTTTTTAATTCTAAAACGCTGTTTTTTAGCATCAAAACAATTCTAACAATTTTCATGCTGCCACCGGTAGATCCTGCCGAACCTCCAAAAAACATTATCATCAGAATTAGTATCATCATAAATGGCATCCAGGCAAGATAGTTGTCTGTAACGAAACCGGTTGTTGTCATTATTGAAACAACCTGAAACAATGCATTTCGAAATGAAATTTCTACAGAAAGATTGCTTGAGAAAAATAAGCCGGCGAAAATTATGATTGAAATACCAACAATAAATCCCAAATAATATCTGAATTCTTCATTTTTCCATATTTTGCTAAAATTTCCTTTTAAGGCAAAGTAAGAAAGTGTAAAATTCATTCCTGCAACAAACATAAAAAATAATATAACATACTGAATAAACGGTGAGTTAAAATAGGCTATGCTTGCTTGTTTGGTTGAGTATCCTCCTGTTGCCATTGTGGTTAACGAATGGTTAATTGCATCGAAAAAATCCATTCCTCCAAAAAATAGCAATATAGTTTCTATGAGTGTAAAAATTGCATATATGCTCCATAAACGTTTAGCTGTAGCTGTAACTTTCGGATGAAGTTTATCAGGTACTGGTCCAGGTACTTCGGCAATATAAAGTTGCATTCCACCAATTCCTAAAATAGGTAATATAGCCAAAGAAAGGACAATAATTCCCATTCCACCCAGCCACTGCGTCATGCTTCGCCAAAACAAGAGTCCATGCGGCAAAGATTCAATATCGTTCAATACTGAAGCCCCTGTGGTAGTAAAACCTGAGATTGTCTCGAAAAATGCGTTTGTAATATTTGGAATATACCCGCTTATAATAAATGGTAGTGAACCAAAAATTGAAAAAACTATCCAAACAAGACTTACTAATATATATCCTTCTCGTTTTCTGATACTTGTGCTTGCATTTCTGTTTGAGAAATAGCTTAATAGTCCGATACTCAAAGAAATTCCCGATGAAATTATTATAGAAAAAAGGTCGTCTTCTTCATAATATATGGAAAATGGCAATGAAAATAACATAAAAATCCCCTCAAGGATTAATAGCATTCCAAGAATTTTGAAAATTATTCTGATGTTTATTCTCATTTTAAATTGTGCAAAAGCAAATTGATATATTTAAATAAAGAATTTTTCGATTTTGTGTACGGCACTTGGTTTTGCAAAAACTACAACTTTGTCGTAGCCGTTTATCACAGTTTCGCCTGATGCAATAAAACTCGAATCGCCGCGAACTACACCACCGATTATGGCATCTTTAGAGAAATTTAGATTCCTCAAATTTTTCTTCGTAATTAAAGAATCGGGCTGAACTACAAATTCTAAAACCTCTGCATCCATTCCACTAAGGCATTGAAACATAACTACTTTTGCTTTCATCGTAAAACGGAAAATATGGCTGGCTGCAATCAGTTTTTTGTTTATTATTGTATCAATGCCGGCACTTTTTGCCAATTCGATAAAATCAATATTTTCAATTTCGGCAATAGTTTTTTTGACCCCAAGCTTTTTTGCAAGCATACACGACAAAATATTTGTTTCAGAATTTTCTGTAACAGCAATAAATGCGTCCATATTTTCAATTCCTGATTCTTTGAGCAATTCCATATTTGTTCCGTCTTCGTTCAAAATGGTGGTTTTTTCAAGATCATCAGCCAATAAATCGCATTTTTCTTTATCAAGTTCTATTAGTTTTATATTAAAATTGTTTTGAAGTTCTCGTGCAGTTCTTTTTCCAATTCTGCTTCCACCAAGAATCATAATGTCCTTAATAAAATATTGTTCTTTGCCTGAAAATTTCATTAAATTCGAGATGCCGGCTTGATTTGAAATCACATGAACCAAGTCATTTTCTAAAAATATATCGTCTCCTTTTGGAATTATTGCTTTAGAATTTCTAGTAATCGAAACTGCTCTGTAGTCAAAAGAATCATTAATTTGTGAGGCTTCTTTTAAAGTTTTATTAATAATAGGTGCGTTTTTGTCTAATTTTATTGCCATCAATGAAAGTTTGCCGCCAGTAAATTCAAATTTTTCTGTGGTGCCAACTTGTCTGAGTAAACCTATAACTTGCCGTGCAGCAAGAACTTCGGGATAGATAATTGAATCGATACCTTTAGTTTTGAAAAACTCTTTATTTTTTGGACTAAGAAATTCGTAATTATTGATTCTCGCAACGGTTTGTTTTGCTCCCAAATTTTTAGCAATTATACTTGAGACTAAGTTCAATTCTTCGGTGGGACTTACCGAAATAAATAAATCGCATTGCCCAATATTTGCATCTGTGAGCGCCTTTGGCGATGTTACAGAACCGTTTATTGTTAAGGTTTCGAAATGACTTCTTATATATTGGAGTTTTGTTTCGTCTTTATCAATAACAATTATATTATGATTTTCATAGGACAGCATTTTAGCTAAATGAGTTCCAACTTCTCCAGCACCAGCAATAATAATTTTCATTTTTTTCATCCCAAATCCTGTTTTATCGAATTCTAAAATCTCAATTAAAAGACAAATTAAAGCAAATCTGAAATATTACGAAATGATAATTATTCTTTTATTTATTTAGAAAGAGGAAATAATTGAAATTAGTTGGTAAATTGCAGTTATATAGGATTCTAATAGTGAAGAAAAATTGCATTATTCGTCAATTTTATAAACAAAAAAATTGTCATTACTTACTGCATGGTATTCAATGTTTAAATTTTCACATTCATTAGTCCACACTGATAATTTCTTTTTATTGATAGATGAATCGAAAATAATTTTTTTAATTCTAAATAAATTTAATAGGTCTGAAATTGAGGTTTTTATATTTTTTGAAATTATAACAAAATCGAGCTCAAGTTTTTCTTTTGCCGTATAACTTAAAATTTCACTGTCGTTTAAAATGAAAATTTGTTTATCATAAAAACGAAAAAAACTTGCATTGTTCTTGATAATAAATTGTTGTAAACTTATATCATGATAGTTATATAGCTGTGAGTCAGGAATGCAAAGAGTTGAGTTTTGCTCTAATCCTGATTTTATCCAATTATTTTTAATATGAAAATCAATTTTTTTGGAATCATGAATTAATGCAGAATCGCAAAAAAGTATATTTTCATTATACCCAATAAAATTTATTGCTGAGTGTCCGCTAATGTTATAAACGAAAAAATGCTTATTGTGTTTATTTGTTTGCGAAACAAAATTTATCCCGAACAAAACTAATATTGATGTTAATGAAATCAACAAATACTTATATTTTTTATGCAAAAAGAAGGCAATTGTAAAAACTGTAAGAATATATATTATTATTAATTCTGAAATTCCAATAGAAATATTCTGTGTAACAGAAAATGGCAATGTCTCAATATAATTCAGCGAATTGTTTAAATATTTAACAATTTGGTGTAAAATTCCAGCTAAAAAGTTCGCAATAGTTTCCGAAAAAGAAAAAGCCAATAGAGAAATTGCAAAATACATTATCAGAAAAGCGAGAGGTATAGCCAAAATGTTGGTTATGAGAAAATAGTTAGGGAACTGATGAAAATAGAACAATCCAATTGGAGCAGTTGCAATTTGAGCAGCTATAGCCACTGTTATTAGAGCGTAAATTTTTTGAAATACCCAATATTTTATTTTAACCAGATTGTAGAGTTTTGGTTGTATAAAAACAATTCCGGCAACTGCAACATATGACAATTGAAATCCAACATTCAGGATGTAATATGGATTGTAAAGGAGCATGAAAAAAGCAGATATCGATAGTATATTATAAATATTCGATTGCCGATTGATTAGTTTACCTAAAATTATGAAAATGAACATGATAGTTGCCCTTATTACTGATGGCGACAATCCAGTTAGATAAGCATAGTATGCAAGCAAAATAATCAGCAAACAAGATTTTATAATAATTCCTTTCTTAAATTTTTCAAGAAATTTTAGTAAATAGCTAAAAATGAAATAAACAATTCCTATATGTAAGCCCGAGACAGCCAAAATGTGCATTGCTCCTGAAGCCGAAAAAACTTGCTTAGTTTCTGCATCAAGTTTCTCTCTGTAGCCAAGAGTTATAGCTGAAAGTACTGCAAATTCCTTATCTATTATTCCGTGATTTTGATAAATATTCAGGATTTTGTTTTTTAAAATTTGCGATGAATATAGAATTGGATTAATTGCTTGCTTTTCAAGAAATTGCCATTTATTTTCCGACACGAAAGATTGAAAATATATTTGTTGATGTTCCAGATATTTTTTGTAGTTAAATTCGTGTGGATTTTTTGGCTCGGAAATGAAATTTAATTTGCAAGAAATTAATAACTTACTTCCGAATTTTGGTATAATCGAATCGATTTTTTTGAAATATATTATAGCTTTTTGATTTTTATGTATCCAGGCAGAATCGTATTTTATAGCTTCTATTTCCAGCTTGGTTTTGTAGAAATTTTTGTTTTCCAGTAGTGGTTCTATTATTTTTCCAATAATCAGTTTCTCATCCGGCTTTGTTTGTTTTGGGGAATCAGACTTTTTGATATTTACCGAAGTAATTCCAAAAAAGATAAACAGCACAAAAAGAAATCCTCCAAAAATCCATCTATGACTATACTGGTTGTTTATTTTTTTAGCAAACTGAAGAAAAATAAGGCATAAGAAAAATATCAGTATTAAAATTAGTATTATGTTTTGAGAAAGATCAAATTCAATACCAACAAAAATTCCGATTATAAAAGGAATAACCAGGCGCAGGAATGGAATCTTTTTTAGAAAATCTTGCAAAACCTTTTTTGTTTGTTTTTGTAAAAATAGTAATTAAAATCAATTATTTTTTACTTTTTTAACAAATTGATATTTCTCTCAAATATTGATTTTAATAATCTGGAATCTGCAATTCTTTTAAAACTGTCAATTATTTGCTATTTTTGATTCAATTTTATAAATATTTATTTATTACCTGTTTTTGAGATTCAAAATTCTTGTTATGATTAATTCAAAATATAGATTATTAATTTTTGCATTTTTTTTCATCCACAATGTTTTTTCACAAAATCACCAGATTGATAGTTTAAAAAACTTGTTGGTATCAGCTACTGATACCGAAAAAGTTGATATTTATTTGGGATTAGCAAAGCAAATGATATATATCGATAGAAAACTTGCCATTGAATATGCAAAAATATCATTAAAATATGCAAAAAAGAATAGTGATACTACAGCTATTGCAAATGCTTATCTTTCAGTTGGATATATGTTTTATCGTTTGCCAAATTTAGATTCTGCCATAGTGTATTATAAGAAATCGGCATTAGAGTATCAAAAAGTAGGCAATATAAATGAAATTGCAAGCAAATATTTGAGCATTGGTTTATCGTTTAAGAAATTATTATTATACGATTCGGCAATGCATTATTATAATATGGCATCCTCTATTCTTTCTGAATTCCCAAAAAGCAAGGGATTAGCTAAAACATATTTATTTAAGGGTAATATTTATAAAAACTTTTGTGAATATGATAGTGCATTAGTTTATTACGAAAAAGCTCTTGCTATCAACGAGGCTAACAATTATTTTAGCGAAACGGCTCAGACATATAACAATATGGGCCTCACAAAATACAAGCAAGGAAATTATAGCGAAGCATTAGAATTTTATAAGAAATCATTAGCATTGAAACAAGAATATGACCATGAAGAGAGTTGGATAAGTACTTATAATAATATTGGATTGGTCTATTACGATTGGGGATATTATGAGCAAGCGATTGAATATTTTATGAAATCTTTGCGAGGAAACGAAAAATTCAAAGATTCGAGCGGGATTGGGATTTCATATAATAATATTGGTTTGGTTTACAAAGATTTAAGTAAACTTGACTTATCTTTAGAGTACAATTACAAATCAATGGAAGTTCGTCAGAAAATTGGCGACAAAAAGAGACTTGTGAGTTCATACAATAATATTGGAACTATACTTACATCAATGTCGAAGTTTGACGAAGCTTTAGATTATTTTACAAAATCATTAAAAATAAAAAAGGAGCTTGGAGATAAATTAGGTGTAGCAAACTCCCTAAACAATATTGGGAGTTTGAATTTTCAGAAAAAAGAATATAATGTTGCTTTAGATTATTTCAAACAGTCCTTAAAAATAAAACAAGAGATAGGCGATAAAAAGGGAGAAAGCTCTTCAAATGCCGAAATTGGTCGCGTTTATAAAGTCAGAGGAGAATTAAATAAGGCTAAAGGATATATTAAAAAGAGTCTAAAAATTGCACAATTGATAGATAACAAGAGTTTGGTTTGCGACAATTATTTGCAACTATCTGAAATTTTTGAACAAAACGGTGAAAGCAAATTAGCATTGAAATATTATAAACTTTTCACTGCCGAAAAAGATAGCCTTTTTTCTGTGCAAAATATGAACAAAATTGCAGAACTTGAAACTAAGTTCGAGTCAGAAAAAAAAGTTAAAGAAATTGAAATTTTAACAAAAGAAAAGGAAATTCAGAAACTCGAAATAGAAAAGCAAGAATCAAAAGTTAAGTTGCAAAAAACCACTATAAATCTATTTATAGTGGTAAGTGTAGTTGTTATAATAATTACCTTTTTAATTTATAGCCGCTCGAAATTGAAGCAAAAGAATCGTCAAAACGAGTTGATATGGAGAAATGTTGAAATTGAACAACGTTTACTACGCTCACAAATGAATCCTCATTTTATTTTCAATTCACTAAATTCTATCCAATATTATGTTTCGAAGAACGATTCTTATATGGCCGAATCGTATTTGTCGAAATTTGCTAGACTAATTCGTTCAATATTAGAACATTCAAGGCAATCTTATGTTCCCATTTCCGATGATTGTGAAACTCTTAAATTGTATATGGAATTAGAAAAACTAAGGTTTTCAGATAAATTTGATTATGATTTTATTGTTTCTGACGAAATTGATATTGACTTCACTAAAATTCCGCCCATGCTTATTCAACCATTTGTTGAGAATTCGATTATTCATGGAATTTTGCAAAATTCAGTACAAGGAAAAATCAAAATATCTTTAAATATTAATAAATCGGAAAATCAAATAATTTGTAATGTTTATGACAATGGGATAGGGCGTGGAAAATCTATGGAGCTAAAAATGAAATCAATACAGGATCATAAATCTCTTGGTATGGCAGTAACCGCAGAAAGAATTGAACTTCTAAATAAAAAAGGAAAAGATAACTATTCGGTAAAATATTTCGATTTGATGGACACCGAAGGGAATTCTACTGGCACAAATGTAGAATTGAAGATACCATTTGTTAAAGATTAAATTATATGTTAAAAATGTTTAATTTATATTCTGCAATAATTAAAATAAATAATTGTTATACTTTTGCATTTTGAATTAAATTATTAACAAAAATTTTAAGTTATGAAGAAAGTTAATTTGTTGTTTATGATTATGTTGACAATAGCTGTTGGCATTTTCAACAGTTGTACCGAAGAAGAATCGGATCCCCCCACAATTGCAATTACTGAAACTGGTAGTCCAACCTATGCTCCTGGCACATCGGTTACTTACCATCTATTAATTGCTGCCAATGAAGATTTAGTTGATTTTTGGGGAGAACAAAGTACAACCAGTAGTCCCGGACATTCTATTGCAAATGTTGATCCCGCTGATGCATTTGAAGAAGGAGATTGGGTGAATTTCACGAACAATCTTACAAAAGTAGAATTTGATTATACTTACAACATTCCTACTACGGTTGGTGATGGAACAGAAATCACCATCGATTTTGAAGTTAATGACAAAGAAGCTTTAGCAATTGAATCTGTAACATTTACAGTTGTTGCAGAAGTACAATTTGGTCCTATTAATATTTTTGGCGAGGAAACTATGGGTTCTTGGCTAAGTTCTGAAGGTAGCTATTATGCTTCGGCTGATGGCTCCGTATTTAACCAAACACAAGTTGTTGGACACGAATCAGAAGTTGATTTTGTATTTTATTTTGGAGATACCAATGGAGCTACTCTTTGCGCCCCTAGCGATTCAGAACTTCAAGCTGGTGGATCTTTAGTTGATAATTATGTTTGTAAAGACTGGACAAGTCCAAATGCTACTAAATTTGGAGCAAATACTACAGTTACATGGACAGAAGTTACTGACGATGAGCAAATTGTTGGTACTAGTGCAACATTATCTGCTGCTACTAACTTGAGTGCTGATGACGTGATACCTTTCGAAACCGTAGATGGTAAAAAGGGACTTATCAAAATTAATGGTATTACAGGAGGCTCTGGCGATGGCGAAATTACTATTGAAATAAAAGTTCAACAATAGAAAAGTAAAATTCTTATAAATTAAAAAGCCCTTTCAATTTACTTGAAAGGGCTTTTTTTATAAAGCGAATCTGAAATTATTTGAGGCTTTCTGAAACAATCAATTCCTTCGTTCCGTGCGACCAGCTATAAAAGCCTTCGCCCGATTTAATTCCAAGATTTCCGGCAGCTACCATATTTACAAGAAGCGGACATGGTGCATATTTGTCGTTTCCTAAACCTTGATACAGTACTTCCATAATTGATTGACAAACATCAAGTCCAATAAAATCGGCCAATTGAAGTGGTCCCATTGGATGAGCCATTCCAAGTTTCATAACTGTGTCAATTTCTTCAACACCGGCAACTCCTTCGTGCAAGCTAATTATTGCTTCGTTTATCATTGGCATTAATATTCTGTTTGCAACAAAGCCCGGATAATCGTTCACCACAACAGGAACTTTCTTAAGTGATTTGGCTGTTTCAACTATAGTTTTACAAATATCATCAGAAGTTTTGTAGCCATTAATAATTTCTACGAGTTTCATCATTGGCACCGGATTCATAAAGTGCATGCCTATTACTTTATCAGCTCGTGAGGTTACAGCTGCAATTTTTGTTATTGAAATGGATGAAGTATTAGTAGCTAATATTGCCTCTGGTTTGCAAAGATTATCTAATTCTCTAAATATTTTGAATTTAAGTTCTGGGTTTTCAGTAGCAGCTTCCACAACAAGATCAGCATCGGCTACACCTTCTTTTATTGTAGTGAAAGTACTAATATTCTCAAGTGTTTGAGTTTTAGTCTCCTCACTTATTTTTTCTTTCTTTAAAAGTCTATCAAGATTTTTAGTGATTTTTACTATTGCTTTTTCAAGGGCTTTTCCATTAATGTCTATTAAGGAAACTTTATATCCAAATTGAGCAAAAGTGTGAGCAATTCCGTTACCCATTGTTCCTGAACCAATTACAGCAATGTTTTTCATATCTTATATTTTTTAAATTATTAATTATTTTAAACTTTAAAAATACATCTTATTTATCAAAACAATTATGTTTTACAACATAACTGTCTTTTTTTGATGGTATATATTTACTATTCTCAAAGCATCCCAGATATGTTAAAATCATTTTAAAGGAAAATTAGTAATTCCTTACTAATTATTTAATATCTTTGAACTTCAAAGATAAAATATGTCGAAATTACAAATTTATAAAGCATCGGCTGGTTCTGGTAAAACATTTAAACTTACTGAAGAATATTTATTGAATGTTTTAAGCAATGAAAATTTATACAAAAATATTCTTTCTGTAACTTTCACTAACAAAGCTACGGAAGAAATGAAAAGTAGAATTCTTTCGGAATTGAATAATCTATGCAAAAGCGAAAAGTCGAATTATAGAGAGTTAATATCTAAGCAGTTGAATCTTGAAAACAATGAAATTGATAAAAGAGCAAAAATTGTATTGTCGAATATTCTTCACAACTATTCATATTTTTCAGTATCAACAATTGATACATTTTTTCAATCTGTAATTCAGTCGTTTGTGAAAGAAATTGGATTACAAATTGGTTTTTCGCTTGAACTTGATACACAAAAAATTCTGAACAGTGCCATAGATAGATTGTTCCAGGCAATAAATAAAAGTGATACTTTAAAAAAGTGGTTGCTCAAATTTATCGAATTGAATATTGAGGACGGCAAATCATGGAATATTAAAAATGAACTTTTAAAATTCTCAAATGAAATTTTAAAGGAAAGTTATAAAACTTTCGATTTGGCTGCAATAGTTAAAATGTCAGACAAACATTTTTTAGATTCATACATGTCTCAATTGCAAATAATAATTAGGGATTTCCAGCAAAAAATGGTTGACATTGGAAATGGTGCAATTGAGCTTGCAAATAGTTATAGCCTCGACACAAATGATTTCTCATATGGTAAAAATGGAGTTTTTGGGCATTTTATTAATTTAAGTACAAAAAAGAAATTCTCCTACGGAACCAGAGTTCAAGAGGCTATTGATGATGTTTCAAAATGGTATAAGAAATCTTCAAAACGAATTTCTGATATTGAAAGTGCTTTTCAAAATGGTCTTAATCAATTATTAATTAGTGCAAAAGAAACATACGATAAACAATTTTACATAGCAAATAGTGCCAGAGTGATTTTAGACAGAATTTATATTCTTGGAATACTTACCGATATTTCCAAAAATGTAAAGGAAGTTTGTGAAGATGAAAATTTGTTTATGATAAATGATTCTGCTCATTTGCTTCAATCTGTTATAAATCAGAACGATTCGCCATTCATTTTCGAGAAAACCGGCAACAGATTTAAGCATTTTATGATAGACGAATTTCAGGACACCTCGGCAATGCAATGGAATAATTTTAAGCCGCTGATATTAAACAGTTTGGCAGAAAATAGACAATGTATGATTGTTGGAGATGTAAAGCAAGCAATTTATCGTTGGAGAAACGGTGATTGGAAAATTTTGTCGCAACAAATCGAAAAAGACGTTTTTCCTTTTGAATCTGATGTTAGAATTTTGAATCACAATTGGAGAAGTAGAAAAAATGTGATTGATTTTAATAATTCAATTTTTTCTGCTTCTGTAAGAATAATGCAAGATTTATTTAATTCAAAAGTGCAGGAAAGTAATGTTGAGCATAGTTTTTTTGAAAAGTTAGAAAGCCAAATTCATAAATCGTATTCCGATGTTTTTCAGCGAATTCCCGACAATAATATAAATGATGGTGGCTATATTCGATGCCAGTTTATTGAAAAAGATGAAAATTCGAAAGATTGGAAGGAAACAGCTTTAATTAATCTTGTTTCGGAAATAGAAAATTTGCAAAACAAAAATTTCAGATTGCGAGATATTGCAATTTTGGTAAGAACCAAAGCTCAGGCTGAACAGATTGCAGATTTTATTTTGACATATAAAAATTCCGATGAAGCCTCAGATAGATACAAATATGATGTGATTTCTGATGAAGCACTGAAAATTGACAGTTCCGAAGTTGTACAAATTCTTGTTTTAGTGTTGAGATATTTGAATTCAAATAAAGACTCTTTGTCGAAAATTACTTTTGTTTACAAATATTTGCGATACCATAATTCAACTGAAAGTTTTAATAGGGATTTGTATTCAGTTTTTATTTATCATTTGCAAAATGAAGAAAACTGTTTGTTCGATGACTTTCTGCCAAAGGAGTTTTCTGAAAATTTGCTTTTTATGTCAAGACTACCTTTGTTAGAATTGGCAGAATACATTATTGGTGTTTTAAATTTGAATAAAAAACCTGAAGATTTTCATTTCGTGCATGCTTTTTTAAATTTAATTCATGAATTTACAGAAAATGATGCTGCCGACATAAATTCATTTATCGCATGGTGGGACGAAGAAGGCAACACAAAAGCAATAAGTACTTCAGAAGATCAGGATGCAATAAAGATTTTAACTATTCATAAATCGAAAGGTTTGGAATTTAAATTTGTTTTTGTTCCTTTTTGCGATTGGAAAATTGACAAAACCGGATTAAACAGTGATATAATTTGGTGCAAAACCAAAATTGAACCATTCAATAAATTAGAAAATATTCCATTGAATTATTCTTCAAAACTTGAAGAAACTATATTTAGTAACGAATATTTTGAGGAGAAACTAAAAACATATATCGACAATTTAAATTTGCTTTATGTTGCCTTTACACGTGCAAAAGAAGGTCTCATAACATTTTCGCCATATGAGCAAAAAGACAAAATTGATAATATTGGAAATCTAATTCAAAATACTATTTCCCAAAATTCAGAAAATGAAAATAGCAGAGAACTTATTCAGCTTGATAAATTTTGGGATACGGATACAAAATGTTTGACACTGGGGAAAATCAAATCTCAAAATCAAACTGCTGAACTAAAAAGGTCTGATTATAAAATTTTAGAGTATCCGATTAATCTGTCGGACAATAGGTTGAAACTTAGGTTAAAACACTCAGAAATTAAGGAACTTTCTGATGAAAGCAGGGTAAATAAAATTCAGGAAGGTATAGTTTTACACAACCTCCTCGAAAAAATTGAAACAAAGGAAGATTTATTGCCTGCTGTAAATATTTTAATTAGCGAGGGCTCAATTTCGAAGGAGAATATGAATTTCTATATAGAAAAAGTAAGTAGGCTTTTGGAAGATAAAGTCGTAGGCGATTGGTTTTCAGAAAAGTGGCTTGTAAAAAGAGAAAGTCCAATTTTGCTAAAAAATGGAAAAACGAAAATTCCTGACCGTGTTTTGGTAGATGAAAATAAAGTAATTGTAATCGACTATAAATTTGGAGATAAGGAAAGTCAGTCGCATAAAACACAAATAAAAGAATATGTCGCTTGTCTCCAACAAATGGATTATTCAAATATTGAAGCTTATATTTGGTATGTTTCTATTGAGAAAATTGTGATGGTAGGGTAGATTTATTATAGACATATTTTCCGATACATTGTTTAAGTATTTCTGAAAATGGCTAAAATATGGGGCTAATTATAATCCTTAACTACTTTCATGCTCGCTTGATCTACATCTTTAGTAATCAATTTATACCATGGATCAATAACTACTTTCGAAGGTTTACGGCCTAACTTTATTCTAAGCTTGTTCTCATCTGAATTCAACTTTACCTTTTCAAGGTAAATCTCCTTTTCTTTGCTATTGTACACGCCTATTTCAACATAATCGTTCATTTCTGCTTGCGTAGCTTTACCCAGACCATCTGAGTATGTCTTGTTGGCTTCAAGAGTCAGGTTCATAAAGTATTCCAGCTTTTCATTTCTTTCGTATGTAGCTTCTTTTACTTCAAAATCATAGAAAGTGATTTTTTCCATCCAGTCTGTTACAATATATTGTAATGAGTCAGGAGTTACTTTTCTGATTTCATCAATGTATTCTGCTGTTGTCGCATAAGGAGCTCCCTTGAACTTATACTTATTGATAAAATCACTGGTTACTTTAACAAGTTTATCATCTCCTAAATAATCATTCAAAGCATTCAATACAATTATCCCTTTTTGATAATATATTGCCGACTGATGTCCCCAGACTGTTGCAAGTGGCTGTTCTTCGAAATTCTCATTCTGACGTGACATAGCATATCGGTTCATCTCCTGACGAAGGAATTTCTTCAATTTTTCCTTTCCGAATGAATCTTCAATAACTTTAAGAGAACTGAACTGTGTTACTGATTCCATCAACATTTGTGCTCCTTCTGTTTCTGCAGCAATTATATGATGAGCCAACCACTGATGAGCCATTTCATGGGCTGTTACCCAAAATGGATAATCTATCTTAAGATCTGCAAAATCTATATCCTCATCCTCCTTTTCCCTAAGATCTGCAATAAAACCAAGACCTTCTGAAAATGGGATCATGGCCGGAAATGATTGAGCAAAAGATCCATAACGAGGAAACTCAATGATCTTAAGCTCCGGATGAGGATATTCGCAGTAATTCTTCGAATAATATGACAGTGAAGCTTTCACTCCATCAATAATATTTTGAATATTATACTCATGTCCCATATGATAATATACCTTTATAGCCACAGGATTTTGTGCACTGTCTTCTGGAGTCCATTTGTCTTCTACCAATTCATATTTTGCAGATAATACTGCAAAGAAATTTATCACCGGTACATCACTTGCATACTGGAAATAGTTTCTGCCATTTTCTGTCCATTGCTTTTTGCAATAACCGGGAGCAAGGGCTGTCTGATCTTCAGAAGTGCTAATTTGAACTGATAATCTGACGAAGTCGGCATCATCAGTAATGAAGTTATTCTTTACAGCTTCTACATCATCTCTGCGATTTTCGATTTCCTTTTTCGGTAGATCATGTTTCTTTCTAAGCTTTTTACTATTGAGCTCTGCACCTGAATTATATCCTAATGAAGGTAAGATTCCACTATTAAGGAAAGTCCCATTCTTATTGGTCATTACTCTTACACCATTATTTGTAAAGCCTTTTACTTTATAATCAAACTCAAAAGTCAGCACTGTAGAATCATCTGGCTGAAGCCTTTGGTTCAGCTTATACATATGGAATTTTTGCATATCATCTTCAATCAGAGTTGAGTACCCACCATCTACATTAACTGACTTTACAGTCTCTCTATCCATTGATAGTATCAATGTGTCAAGAGGAGTGTTTGAGGTGTTCTTCAGAATATATTGACCATCTATATGTGCATCACCGCCTTCAGGATATAAGTCAAATTTTGTATCGACTGCAGTTATTCTTGGCTGAGTAATATTTTCATATTTCTTATATTTTCTTTCATACTCCACCATCCTTTTCTCAAATTCATAAGAACGGTTGAAATCATTTAAAATATTAGTGTTGTAAAAAATGAATCCACTTGTTGTAAGAAAAACTATTAATGATATAGGAATAGCGATACGTATTTTTGACCAGCTTGTTTTAAAGTTCTTCCATCTCTTAATAAAACCTTCTTCTGTTCCTCTTACAAGAAATCGGTTAGCAAGGATTGATAGCAAGACTGCAAAGGCAAACCAATAAAAACGATATATTAAAACTACCCACATACCCTCAGAATATCCATTCATATCCGAATACATATAAGAAGGACCTTCACCATAAATGAACAGATTGTTCTGTAAAACTGCACCGGCAAATTGAGCATCCCAGATATAATAGATGATTATTAGGGTATAGCCAAGAAATTTGTGATTAACCAATATTTGTACAAAAAATGCAAATAGTATTATCAGTATATAATATGTGAATTGTAATCCCAAAACTGATTTAATATACAAGCCAATTTCGAAATTATAATATCCATTAAATGCCTGAACAATAACTCCAGTGATAACAAGCATACTTAACATCGAAAAGATTATAGTTATTAGAGCTGTGATCTTAGAGCCCAACAGGTGCCAGTTATTAACAGGTAAGATGTTTTCTGTTTCATGCACTTTCAGACTTCGTGATTGCCATACCATCTCTCCTGAAAAGAGTATTATAATGATCATCACAAACAGATTGAAAGTGCCTCCAAGGATTTCAATTACCTGATAGGTAACAGGGTAAGTGACTGTGTCAAATATCTTTCCTATTGCTTGAGAAGTGGTGATCAGAAAACCAATACCAATAATCATAATCAAAATAAAGTAAATATTCGTGATCAATCCTTTGAACTCTCTTCTGAACAGACTAATAAAAGACAGTAAATTATGTTTTAGTCCATAATTAGGTTGAACAGTATTAATTTGTCGGTCTATATAATTCTCAGAACCATTTGTTTGTATATTGTTCTCAAATGATTTTGCTTTCTTCTTTCTGATTTTAATTTTATCAATATCAAACGAAAAATTAAACCTGAAATAACCAATTATTAAAGTGATAGCACCAATGATTACCCATAGGATACGATTTAACAGATAAACACTTTCTAATGGAATAGATTGAGTGTTAGCTTCATCAGCAGAGAAATTTGAACTTACTTTCATTGAAGAAGCCATTCCAAATGGATCCAATAATGCAGCGAGAGTTTGATTGTCTAAATCGTTGATCATTCTCCCACCTACAGCATAAAGCACATATAATCCAATGATCACAAACCAGTTGATTACTATATTTCTTAATAATAGAGTTAATGTAAAGAATAGAGCTGTAATGAAAAACAGATTTGGAATAATACGAGAAAGATAAGTATTGATATATGCCATAGGTATCACGTCTCCAAACATATCGCTGTTAAGATAGGGCATCTCTGATCCTATAAGAATTCCAAAAGCAGGTCCAAGAAAAACGAGAATATTAATCAGTAATGCTGCTATATATCTTCCCATAAGGTAATTGAACTTGCTTACCTGTGTAGTGAAAGTTAATGACAAACTATCATATTTAAAGTCCTTATAAATGATATTACTTACAATTCCGGCAGTGATAAAGATTCCAAGAAAACTAAAGAATGATAATACAAGATCAATTACCATTGGGGAGTTGAGCTTGATATTATCTCCTGCTATTCCTATTTGTATAGCAGGAAAGGCTCCACCCACAGCATTAATAAACATAAATGTCAGGGCAAACATTATTGCAAAGTAGATATAAGTTACCTTGCTGTTCAATGCTGTACGTAATTCAAACGATATTATTTGTAGAAGCATGATTTTTATAGGTTTAATTACGTAATGCTGTGAAATAAACATCTTCAAGACAAGCCGGTGAATTATCAAAACCATCTCCGGGGTGCTCTTCATCAAATACATGAACCAAAGGTTTTCCTGAATTAAGGTGGGAATAGATTACATTAAATGAGTTTGATACATCAGAGTATTCTGCTTTTTCAATCCTTTTTGTCCAGATCTTACCATTAATCTCATTTATTAGTAAATCTGGTTTTCCATGAACAACCAATTTACCGTTGTTTATAATACCCATATTGTTACATAAGTCGCTGATATCATCCACAATATGTGTAGAAAGAATTACGATTTTCTCTTCGCTGATATCACTTAACAGATTATTAAACTTAACTCTTTCGGCAGGATCAAGTCCGGCAGTAGGTTCATCCACTATTATGAGTTTAGGATTACCCAATAGTGCTATAGCTATTCCAAAACGCTGCTTCATACCTCCAGAAAATGTGCTAACATACTTCTTTCTGTATTGATAAAGATTCACCATCTCCAAAAGGTTAGTAACACTTTCTTTTCGTTCTTTCTTCTTAATGATGCCTTTTAGTAATGCATAGTGATCCAATAAATCCTGTGCACTTATTCTTGGATAAACACCAAATTCCTGAGGTAAATATCCAAGGACTTTCTTTACTTCATCAGATTGCTTTAACACATCTATATCATCCAGCATAATACTGCCGGCATCTGCAGATTGTAATGTAGCAATGGTTCTCATTAATGTGCTTTTACCGGAGCCATTAGGTCCTAGTAGTCCAAACATTCCTTCTCCAATTTCAAGTGAAAGATCATTCAAAGCCCTAACACCATTGGAATATGTTTTCGATAATTCTGTTATATTGAGTTTCATGATTTTTATTTTTTAATATTTGAAATTTGAATATAGAGTGCCGATTTTTGATAATTAATGCGCTCCTTCCATAGATTTTTGTATTTCTTCCATATGTTCTTCAGTAAGATCCATCAATTGCTCTTCAGTTACCAGTGTATATCCTTCCGGTTTTGTAAGTAGTTTTTCATCAACCACTTTTTCTTCAATACTTTGGAATAAATAGCTAAGCATGTTACTTTCAATTTCAAGAACCATTCCTTCTATTGGTAATAATCCCATAGGAGAATAATACATTAAAAGTTCAGGACAATACCATATTGTGAAAGTCATATCATCTTTAGATACCATATTTGCTGCTTTACAGGTGTAACCACCTAATTCTTTAGTATCCTCTAATAATTCCAGCTTATATTCTTCCGGGTCGAATTCATTTACGGTATAGAACTTCTCTTCACCCAATTTAGTAAATGAGAGCATTTTCTTATTCTCAGCATCCAGTAACATATCAGCTGATGATGTGTTGATCATGATTCCATCTTTAGACTCTTCCTTTACTTCCTGTATTCTGGCTTTACCATCTTTAAAATGTAATTGCATTTTGGAAGATGCAAATTCAGGAATAAAAGCTTTCATCGCTTTCTGAGCACCTTTGAGGTTTGCATGAACATTAATCTTTTGTTCGTAAGTAATAATACCTTCAATAATTTTCTGTGCTGAAAGTGAATATGAGATGATTCCCAGAAATAATGTAAGGATTAAATGTCTTTGTTTCATTTTAAAAGTTTTTTGGTTTTATTTTGATGCAAATGTATTACTAATATCAAAGAATATATGTTATCGAAAGGTTATCTATTGTTATCGAGTGTTAACAAACTTGGTAATAATTTAATTGTAAGTACTTTTGTTTTATAAATTTTAAATATGAAGAAATTACATTACATATTACTATTAATGATCTTACCGATAATAGGTGTTATCGGTTTTCAGTCCTACTGGATTATTAATACCTATAAAATTAATGAGGAAGGCTTTCAAAAAGACATCAAGGCTGCTTTACAAAGTGCTATTAAAAATGATATCATTAATCAGACAAAGGATAAACTCCCTATGTTGGATAGTACACTGAATGGAGCAGGCCAGATAGATATATCATCTAATATGTATCAATCAGGTGATTCAACTATACTTGAAGAATTAATTGGAATGTTGAGTGGAAGTGACACTATTCCTCCTGAAAATGTTACTATTCATATATCCGGAACTGATGATGAAATGATACCTTTCGAAGGTCTTCCATTTGATAAGCTTCCTGATTCTGCAAAAATTATGGGTGATACGACCTTCATTGTTGAAACATCCTCCGATTTTAGTATGGATGGTTCGTTGAAAGATATGATGCTAAGAGTTATTGCTGATTTAACTGGTCATGCAACACAACTTGAATCAATTGATTCTCTTTATAAAGAAAGTTTACTCGAAACGGGACTTGAATTGGATTATAAAATGGCTCTGTATAAAGGAGGAAAATTTATAGGATCAACAAAAGGTGATTCTGTTGATTTTCAAAATCCAGATACTAAGGCTTGCATTGACAAACTTTACACTGAGAGTCCTGAGTTAAGAGTTGTCATTCCTGAGAAAGCAAGTTTTCTATTATTGAATATGTGGATGTCTTTGTCTACTTCATTATTATTGGTTATTGTTGTTATAGGGACTTTCATTTATATGCTTACGGTGATTATGCGACAAAAGAAGTTGTCGGATATGAAGAATGATTTTATTAATAATATGACACATGAATGTAAGACTCCAATTGCTACTGTTAGTGCAGCTATTGAATCGATGCAAAACTTTGGAGTATTGGATGATAAAGTAAAAACAAAAAACTATCTGAACATTTCCCAAAAAGAACTGGTTCGCTTGAATTCAATGGTTGATAAAGTACTTGATATTTCTGCATATGAGAAGCAGAAAGTTGTTCTTAATAAAGAAGTCATATATCTTTCTGATATTGCAAAAGATGTTGTTGAGCGTTTCAGATTACAGGATGAGGATAAAACTTCGATTGTAGAAGAGATAATGGGTGATATACAAATATTTGCTGATAGGATGCATATTCAGAATCTTATTAATAACCTTCTGGATAATGGAGTGAAGTATTGTGATAAAATTCCTGTTATAAATGTGAAATGCAAAATAAAAGATGGTATGGCTGAATTAAGGATAAAAGACAATGGTATTGGTATTTCCAAAGATCATCAAAGGTTGATTTTCGATAAATTTTACAGGGCTCCTGGAAATAGTATGCATTCAGTGAAAGGTTTTGGATTGGGCTTGAGTTATGTGAAACATGTTGTTGAACAACACGAAGGACAAATCTATGTTTTTAGTATGCCAGGTGTCGGAAGTGAATTTGTAATTCAATTACCATTAAGCGATGGAAGCAATTAGAGTTTTATATGTCGAAGACGAAGAGTCTTTAGGTATGATTGTAAAGGAGAGTATGGAAAGTCGTGGCTTTGATGTACTTTTTTGTAAGAATGCAAAAGAAGGTCTGCAGGCTTTCAAAACCATGTCACCCGAAATTTGTATATTAGATGTGATGATGCCCGGGATGGATGGATTTGAAATGGCTAAAGAGATAAGGACTGTTGACAAGAATATCCCTATCATTTTTTTAACTGCTAAATCACAAACCAGCGACGTAGTAAAAGGATTTGAATTGGGAGCTCATGATTACATCAAAAAACCTTTTAGTATTGAAGAGCTACTTGTTCGCATGCAATTTATTCTAAGAAGAGAGAAGAGTGAATTAAGCAGAGAAGTAATGGACATAATTTTCAATATTGGTAACTATAAATTCCACACCGAAAGGCAGACCTTGCTATTTGAAGGAAATGAAAAAAAATTGACTCACCGGGAAACAGAGATTTTAAGAATGCTTTGTGAAAATCGGAATCAGGTGTTAGAACGAGATGCTGTATTGATGAAATTGTGGGGAGATAACAGTTTCTTTAATGCACGTTCCATGGATGTGTTTATCACCAAATTAAGAAAGTATCTTATCAAAGATTCAAGAATTGAGATTGTTAATGTAAGGGGGATAGGATATAAATTGATTGATTGATACTACTTGGTTTATTTTTCGAAGGTGGACGATGACTGATAAAATGTATTTAGCCCAGATGACGAGAATTTATGCTAATATGGCTTAGCAATATTATACTACTAGATTTTTCTGCTTCAAATTGAATCTGGATAGTCTTAAAGTACAATTAGAATATTGGAGCAGCCTGAAAAGTCACCATATATTTGAAATATAAAAATCAATGCGACTATAATCAATGAAAATCCGGAATAGTCATATGAATTGTTAAAAATTAAAATTACTCTGACCTTATCTGCTGCAAACTATTGGTAAAAATATAGTAAAGCCAATACTGTTAAAAAGCATTGTTTTGGGAGGTAAATTTTAATCTAAACATAAGATTAGGTACAACCTTTCAAAATTTTGGTTATAATAAGTAGAATTATTCAAATATTGAAGCTTATCTTTGGTATGTTTCTAATGAGAAAATTGTTAGAGTAGTGTAGATAATTTCAGGTTTTGATTTCAAAGGCTCGAAATTGCCACAAACAGCAATTACTTTACAATCTATTGTTGATAGTTCTATTCATTAGTGCCAGTTTTATCTGTAAGCAGCATTAATAATATTTATCTTAGTAAAACCATCTATCTTAATGTTTATCCAGCCATATATTGAATCATTAGCAGTTATAGTTCTAAATCCTAAATATTTATTTTCTAAATTACTCCAGCCATATAAATATCCACGATTAAATGTAACCAAAGGAGGTTCGTACGAAAAACCCGTCCAGGTATGACAGAATTTAATTTCTGAATCCTTTAATCATACTCCATTGCTATCTACTATATCATGCTGGCTAAGTATAATAGGAATGATTTCATCAGTCGAATTAATTAATGTATCAAGTACATGTGTGCTATCTGAAAGTTGTGTATCAGTATAAGTGTATATTAATCTCTTAGTAATACCTACCATGATTTCAGTATTATTAATTCCATGTATCGAACTAGAAAAATCGCCCCCCATTCCACCTTGATCCACATGAGATTTTGAGACAAATTCAAAATCATTAATTGCATCATTATTGATATCTAACTTATATATTGTGTGCCAATTATCAGAAGTAATTGTGTCATTTATTTGAATATAATTTGCTGAGTCAGATACTCCAGCAAGGATAAAATCATAATCTATCTCAACTGGGGTATCATCAGATTTAGTACAATTATTATGTACTAAAATAAAACCAATTAAAATTAGGAACCTTATCATATTCATATTATGCTTTTATCAAGATGTATTAGATTAATTTATGGTTGAGTTTAAATTCCAATATATATTTTGCTATTATCTATAATAATTCATAATGGTTTATTATTTAAGTCAATCTATTTTATGCAAAGAAATTAAAATATTGGCAACAAAAAACGCCAATAACTTGGTTTCTCTAATGTTAAAAATCGTCTTTCCAAAACTAAGGGATTTCTGAATTTATACAGATCGATAAACTTGTTATTGGCGTTTTCTTAATTTTCGCTAATAATTATTTACATAAGCATCTACTTATTTACCAATTACTAAAAACCAAATCCTATGAAAGATTTTGCCTGCATATAAACTTTAGAACGGCAAATCATTCCCTTCATCCTCTGTTTCGGGTGGAATGTCGTTAATTGATGGTGGGGGAGGAGCAGCCTGCCCATTCGATTGACTTTGTCTTTCAATTTTCCAGGCTTCCAAATTCGTAAAATAATTTACATTCCCGTCTTTTTCCCAGCGTCTGCCTCTAATATTGAATCCTACCTTAACTTCATCGCCAATATTATACGATTTCAAAACATTGGTTCTGTCTTGGGTTAGCTGAAATTTTATTGTTTCAACAAATTCATAATCGTTGCTTCTTCTGGTATTTTCAATTACAAATTCGCGTTTTCTAAACTTTTCTGAAATTTGAACTTCATCGTAAATTTCAATTATTTTTCCTAATATTTCAAAACTCATTTGTCTGATTTTTTGGTTTATTTAATTATCTATTACGTCAGATTCTTCTATTCGTCAAAGATAATAATTTTTTCAATTTTATCGCCTCCCTGAATTTTTCCGATTACATCTAAACCTTCGTAAACTTTTCCGAAAACCGTATGGTTTCTATCTAAATGTTGAGTGTTATCGCGATTAAAACATACGAAAAATTGAGATCCGCCTGTATTTCTACCGGCATGTGCCATCGATAATACACCTTCTTCGTGATGCTGATTTTCGCCATCTAACTCACAATCGATAGAATATCCGGGGCCACCAGCACCAGTTCCATCGGGACATCCTCCTTGGATTACAAAATCGGGAATTACTCTGTGAAAAGTCAATCCATCGTAAAATGATTCTTTCGATAATTTAATGAAATTGTTAACCGTTTTTGGAGCGTCTTTTTCATAAAATTTGACTTTCATGATTCCTTTCTCCGTTTGAATTTCTGCTTTTGCCATTATATATTTTTTAAAAATTTAGCTGGCAAAAATATATATAATTAGTTTAGCTTGAAATTTTTTCGTAATTTTTCTAAAAGGTGGTAGAGGGCTACAAATAGATGTTCCTTTGTAACTTTTGTATTTACAACTTTATAAATGAATACTGATTGTTATTGGAATTTGTTTCCCATTTGCCGCAAGTTTACAACTATATTCTATTGGAATATTTTTTTTATTCGTCTCCTTTCACAATTTCAAAAAGTGTTTTGACGCTGATAAGTTTTGTAAAAAATGCTAATAATGTACTAAATATTACAATTGCAAAAAATCCGTATATCCAATTTGTAAAATATAATTTAGATACATACCCAAAAATAAAAATAGTAACTATAAAAAACAGTATTGAAAAAATTAAAATATAGTTTGTGGGAAAATTAAACTTCTTTTTCACTATAAATATTTGGGCAACTGCTGTAAACAGTTGAGTTGCAAGACTTGAGCTGGCTGCTCCAAGTGCCTGATATTTTGGAATTAAAATTATGTTTAAAACAATATTTATAACTAATCCTATGCTAGCCATAATGTTAAGCTCTCTAAGACTGCCATTAGCTGTGAGAAGGCTTCCGAAAATGTAGGTTGTAGAAATTCCTACAAATCCTATCATCAGAAGGGTGAATATTTTTGAGGATTCAAGAATGTGTTCTTTGTACAACAAGTCCATAATTTCGACATTATAGAAATATGAGCAAATTGCAAGAATTATTGCAGGAATTAAGATAAGAAGTGAAGAAAGTTGTAATAATTGACCTATATTTTCTTTTTGTTTTAGCATTCTGGAAAACATTGGCAGAAGCAAGCCTGCAAACAAAAATCCGAACATTGCTCCTGCATCTAAAATTCTAAAAGATTGAGCATAAATTCCTGCTTGTTCTTTCCCATTTTCTAATAGTCGTTCTAATAAAACTGAGTCAATTCTGTTGTATGTTGCCATTATTAGAACTAATATTGCAAAAGGGTAGCTCTGTTTTATTATAACTCGTAAATAATTATAATCGAATTTTAATCTTAAAAATTTTGCATTAGAAAATACAATCAAAAAAATTATTGTTGAGCTTAAAACATATGCAGCAGTCTGAGCATAAACGAACCATTCTATTCGGAAAGGTTTTGTAGAAAAATTCCCCCAAAGTAAAAAACTGCAAATTATTATCATGATAGTTTTGTCTAGAACAGACAAAATACTATCGGTTCTGTACAATTGCAAGCCGCTTAGATTTGACCTCAGATAAAGTGTAAATGAGATTAGAAATTGGTTAAAAACCAAGAACAGTAACAATTTTATTTGAACAATATTATAACCAATAATAACTGCTGCAATCATGCTAATAGCAAAATAGGCAACAGCTAATATTAGTTTGAGTACAATTATATTCGACAAAAATTTTGTCAACAATTGGTTGTGTTGAGAAATATTTTTGTTGTTGTAGTTTGTAACACCTAAGTCTAAAACAATATTTATAATTAGCGAAAAACTTAGCAGTGAAAAATACAAACCATAGTTTTCTGCTCCAACTACATTTTGCACTTTTACTTCTATGCCAAAAATCCAAAATGGTTTTATCAGCAGATTTAGTAATAGAACTAAGCCAAGATTTGTTACAAACTTTTTCTTCAAATTATGTTTTTCAAATTATGAATTATAGATTGTAAATTGTTATTTAAGGTTGCTATTCAAATCAAAAATTCATAATTTATCTAAGTTTTACTCCAAACTTCCAACTTCTTTTTCTACCTCCTCAAGAATTTCGCAAGATTTTACTAATTCTTTCATTTTAGTATGATCTGGGTATAGAGGACGATCGATATCTAAGAAATCGACATATTTTCTTACAATTTCTTTTGCTTTTGAAACTCCGTTTCCAAAATTATATTCACGGAAATCTAAAGCTTGTGAAGCAGCCATAAATTCAATACCCAGCACTCCATAGGCATTATCTAAAATCTGGAAATTTTTTATTGCAGTATTCATTCCCATCGAGACAAAGTCTTCCTGGTCGGCAGCAGCCGGAATGGATTGTATTGAAGCCGGAGCTGATAAAATTCTTTGCTCAACAATTTGCATATCGGCAGTATATTGGCTTAACATTAATCCTGAAAACATTCCTGCTCCTTTTGTTAGAAATGCTGGCAATCCGACACTTAGTGCAGGATTATTTAATCTGTTCAGTCGGCGTTCTGATAGAACTGAAACCATGGTAATTACATATCCGGCCATGTCCATTGGTACTGATACCGGACTTCCTTGAAAGTTTGCACCCGATAATTGAAGGTCTTCTTCCGGAAAAAATATAGGATTGTCTCCAACTCCGTTTAATTCAATTTCTACTTGCGAGCGTGCGTAAGCAAGTGCATCGTGAGCTGCACCAATTACTTGTGGGCTCGAACGCATAGAATAAGCATCTTGTACTTTGCATTTCACTCTATTTTCTGCCAAATCTCCGTTTGCTACCATTTTTCTAATAGATTCAGCACTTCGTACTGCGCCTTTAAATCCTCTGACTTCGTGGAGTTTTGCAGAATATGGTCGCATATTTGCTTTTAGAGCTTCTAACGACATGGCTGTGGCAATTTCTGCTTGTTTGAGCCAATTATTTGCATCGTACAGAAAAATAGCACTCATAGCAGTGAGAACATTTGAACCATTGATAGTGGCTAATCCATCACGAGCTTTAAGTCCTGGAACTGGAATGTTTGCTCTATTCAAAGCTTCTTTACCTTCCAATAATTCACCTTCGAAATAGGCTTTTCCTTCGCCCATCAGCAATAGAGCAATTTGCGACATTGGAGCCAAATCTCCACAAGCTCCTACCGATCCTTTTTGGCAAACAAAAGGTGTTACACCTTTGTTTAGCATTTCAACCAAAGTTTGAGTGATTTCCGGACGGCAACCTGAATTTCCATGTGCATGAACATTGATTCTGCCAAGCATAGCTCCTCGAATGTATTCAATTGGTGCAGGATCGCCAATTCCGGCAGCATGATTATAGATTAAATACTTTTGGAAATCTTTAACTTGGTCTTTGTTTAAAACTACCTCTGAAAATTCTCCTATGCCGGTATTTACACCATACATTATTTCACCTGCAGCAATTTTTCTTTCGAGCATTGCACGGCAAACTTTAATTCTTTCTAAGGCATCGGAGTGAAGTTCTACTTTTTCGCCATTTCTGGCTACTCTAACTACATCTTCAATTGTAAGATTACTACCTGTAATAATATATGTCATAACTTTTTATATAATTTTTTAAAACGCAAAAATAGTTAATATTGAATAATTCAAATAAGATTATTATCATATAAATCGCCATATCAGAAAATATATTCCAAATCCTGTTAGAAAGCTTAAACCAATGTACGTTAATATTTTAAGCCATAACTTTGGTTTTGAATCTTCAGGGACATTTTTTCCCATTACCACCTTAAAATTTAGGTAACCTAAAATCGGTGCAGTCATAAACGATAAAGTTGTAGCTATATCAACCAGAGTTTTCAGGCTTTCGGCAAAATATCGAAGAATAGTTAATGTCCCAACTATTAATATTAGAAGCCAAATCCATGTCAAAATATTTGTTTTGAATTTCAATTTCGGGAAGATTATTTCTGTGCTTGGGCTTAAAACTCGCGGAAATGCGTCGAGACAAGTTATTGTTGTGCTAAACATTGTTGTAAGGGCTGCAATGGCAATAAATATGTTTGCCCAATTGCCAATGCTTTCAGTATATAAATTTATGAGCTGAGAAGCAAAAATAGTTCCTTTGTCGGAGAAAGTTTCGCCTGTGCCGTACATTACAAAAGCTCCGAGCATTAGGAAAATTACTGAAAGAATTGATGTTCCAATGTATCCAATATTAAAATCGAACAGAGCCTCTTTAAGTTTTGGGACATATCCTGTTGCTTTTTTTTTGGCAAGTATCCACATCGAATGCCACACCGAAATGTCAATCGCCGAGGGCATCCAACCAACAAAAGCTATTATGAACGCAATATCGGTATCCCAACTAAATGATTTTGAGAATCTCGGGTTTGGATTGAATCCTTTAAAACTTGCCGAAAATATGGCTATGATTGTCGAAAGAGTTAAAATTATAATAATAACCTTAATAAATTTATCTAACAATGAATACCTTCCAATTGCAATTATTAAGGCAGAAACACAGATTATTATAATTGCCCAGGAGAAACTATCGAAGGAATCTACAAAAACATGAGCAAACAAACCGGCTGTTACTGCAGTAACTGCTGATTGAATTGTAAACATTGTAGAAATTGTGAGAACTACATAAACTATCACCGCAAGAATTCCAAGTCGTCTGTAGCCGTCAATCAAGCTT
Organism: Bacteroidota bacterium; assembly: GCA_018692315.1. Lineage (NCBI taxonomy): Bacteria > Pseudomonadati > Bacteroidota > Bacteroidota bacterium. The sequence continues at coordinate 49,155 of JABHKC010000106.1, forward strand.
TCGCCGGTGGAAGCTGTGTAGCGCGGAGCAAATTCAAAAAATGGATATTTCAGAAGATTAGCAATTACTATTAACCAAATTAGTTCAAAACCAAAGGAAGCTCCTGCTCGAGTAGATTGTACCAAATGCGATACCCCAATTGCAGCCGCAGCCCACATTAATCCCGGTCCAAGAGTTTTAATGTAATTAGTTTTTATCATAAATCTGATTTCAATATTATCTTAAAATTTGAAATATTTTATTTAACCAATAGCAAACTACCTTTTTTAGTTTCTGCTTTTTTCTTTCTGAAGAAGCTGCTTGTAGTGATTGAATTTTTCCTCGTCATCCAAACTTAAGTATATGTTTGATAGATACATCAATGCTGATCGGTCAGATGGATTGATTTCTAAAGTTTTTTCATAAAATGAAATAGCACTATTTAAATCGCCTAATTGCTGTGCACAAAAAGCTTTGACGAAAAATGCAGGTGAATACAAAGAATTTAACTCTAAAGCTTTATCGGCATATTGGGCTGCAACTTCAAAATTCCCCAAATTTATTTGTGAATTTGCCATAGAAATATATCCTCTGTCTTCAGGATAAATCTCCAATGCTTTTTCGAAATAGGGAATTGCTTCTAAATTTCTATTAAGCTTTGTAAAAGCCAAGCCCACATTATAGTAATTGTAAGAAAACTTGTCGGGAGTTATTTCTATAGCCTTCTTAAAATGATAGATACATTTTTCATATTCTTTTCGTTGCAGATAAATTTTGCCAAGATTTCGCCATGGATCAGGATGATCGGGATAAATATCAATAGACCTGTTGTAATAAGTAATTGCTATATCCCTTAATTTTTCTTTATCTTTTATTTTATCATCTCTCTTTAAACTCCTGATTATTTCGTTTGCATATCCTTTGGTTGCAATAAATGATTTCGGATTTGCATTAGAATCTCTTTCGTATAAAGTAAGATTGTCTTTCCAATCGTTGTTTCTTGCTATTGTTTTTAAAGTATATGGAATAAGAATTGCCAGAAGAACAATTTTTAGTCCGATTGGGAATTTTGGAATTTTCTTCCCTTTAAAATCAATTTTAAAAACCGTAAACAAGAGAAAAATAATAATTATTGCAAAACCCAGCGATGGAACATACATAAATCTATCGGCAACTATTCCCATTGCTTTTTTAATTACATTCGAATACATTGCAATTGTCATTAAATAGAATAAAATTCCATAAGAAACTATATGCTTTTCTTTCAGTTTTTTCAATGCGTAAATGAACAAAACCAAATGAATTGCAACAGACAGGAACGACCAAAAATTTGCAAAATTTGTTATCGGCACAGTGTCGAAACCATAATAGTAGCACATTGGGTGCGGCAGTATAAGCATTTTTATATAAAAGAGTAAAATCCATGCACCTGTACCAAAATGTATCCAAATATTGTCGATAAACATTAAAGGGTTTTCATAATATTCTTTGTCGCGAAAGGGCGGTGGTAGGAAAAATCGGGGAACATATTTTATCAAAAAAAGAACCATAAATAATATAAAAAATATCATTACAATTTTCCATGGAGAAATTTTCGTGAAAAAGTATAGAGTCAAAGGTATCAACGCAATAAATGCAAGTGCTCCTGCTTTCGATAGAAAAGCAAAAAAGAAAAAGAATATTCCCACGAAGAGATTATAAATTTTGTTTGTGTCGAAATATCTGATCATGAAAATTGTGGCGAGTAAAACTCCAATAAAGCATAAAGTTTCATCTCTGTTTTTCAAACTATTTACAACTTCGGTATGTATTGGATGTGCAGCAAATAATAGAGTTACGAGAAAAGGAAAAATAATATTATAATCTCGCATTATTCTTTTCAGGAAAAAGAAAATCAGGATTAGTGTGAAGGCATAGAATATAAGATTAAAAAAATGAGCAGCATTTGGGTTTCGCCCGAAAAAGCCATATTCTATTGCATAGCTTGCTTTTACGATAGGCCGATACTCGAAACTATTTTTTTTACCTTTGTCGTAATATGGTGTTACGAAAATTTCACCAATTCCTTCAAATCCTTTCTGTACTGTAGGATTTGCTCCGGTAACATAATTATCATCGACAGTATAACCATGTGGGATAGTATTTCCGTACAGAATTAAAGAAACAATTACAAAAAAGATGGATATTGCAAGAGTGCTTCCAAAAAATTTCTCTAAAAATGATCTGTTTTTTTGAGTTTTTTCAAGATCAACTTTTGCTGGCTTCTTATGTTTTTTATTTTGATTTGGGTTATTATTATGTCTTGTCATAAATAATTTGATTATTAATTATTTTGTAATTAGCGGTTTAGGTTTTAGTGTATTTTATAGATAATTCTCTAACTGTCTCTTGCTTTAAGCATTTCTTTAATTTCGTTGGCTTTTTCCATATAGAAATTCGATTTTCGTACATCATCTTTTTCTTTATAGATATCTGCCAGGTTTTTGTATGCCTGAAAATTTTCAGGATTTAAATCTATGGTTTTGTTGTAAAATTCTATGGCTAAATCTAATTTTTTTGTCTGATGATGGCAGAAAGCAATGTTGAAATATGCCGGCGCATAATCATTTTCTATGCTTTTGGCTTTTTCAAAATTTGTCATAGCTCGTTTGTATTCTTTAAAAAGGAACATATACATTTGCCCTTTCATGTTCCATGCCTGATAATAATTGGGATATACTTTGGTTGCAATATCTAAGTGTTTGAATGCCAAATCGATATTTCGTTTATTTTTTTCGTAAGGAGCACCTCTTTTGAAGGATGCAAAAACTTGCGATTTTAATGAGCCGGCATAAATAAAATTTGCTTTTGCAGAGTTTTCCAAATCGTCTATATCGGCTTCCATAAGTGTCATTTGAGTATCCCAATCTTTATTTCTATCAATGGTTTTTATGGTGTAGGCAATCATAAGCAAAACAACAATTGCCATTATCCCACTTCTTTTTTTCGAAGATAATGACAATTTGTTGGGATTTGCTTTCACTATTTTGAAAAATAAAAAAGTAATAAGTATTGCAAAACCCAATGAAGGATAATAAGTAAATCTATCAGCAACTATACCCATTGCAGGTTTCAGAAGATTAGAAAAAATAAAGATGGTCATTAAATAATATAAGATTCCGAAAGATAGTATATGTTTTTTACGGATTTTTAATATTGCAACGACAAACAATGCCGAGTGAAAAACTACTGAAAATAGCACCCAAAAGTTAGACCAGGATACAATGGGAATGGTATTAAATCCATAATAAAATTTCAGTGATATTGGAAAAATCATTTGCTTCACATAAAACATTAAAATGTATAAACCTGTGGTTATTTTTGTCATAAAAGTTCCATCGTACAACAATGGATTTTCAATATATAAAACTGGTCTTTGAGCACTTTCGAGATAGAATCGAGGAATAGTTTTCGTTAGCCATGCCACTACCAAAACACTTAGAGTAAGAAGCACAATTTGCCTTGTTTTTGCTTTTGTGAAAAAGTATAAAACAAGCGGATATACAAATACGAAAACTAAAACTGTGGGTTTCGACAGGTATGCAATCGAATAAACTAATAGCCCAAAAATTATATAATAAAACTTTTTAGTTTCGATATACTTTACAAAAATAAACAAGGTGCTTATTACACCAAGAAAAGCAAGAATCTCGTCTCGATTTTTAAGGCTGGCAACTACTTCTGTGTGAGTTGGATGAGCCATAAAAATCATTGTTGTAGCTATGGAGAAGAATATATGATAATTGTGTAATATTTTTTTTAGTAATAAAAACAAAATAATGCCGGTGAGGGCATAGAGCAGAATATTTATTAAATGACTCATGCCGGGTGCTTCTCCAAAAAGCCCGTATTCGAAGGCAAAAGTGGCTTTCACTATCGGGCGATAGCCAAACTTCAGCGGTTTCCCGTCTTCATACATGTTTGCATAAAGTGAAGTAAACAAAGAGGGAATTGCATCGAATCCTTTTTTAATTTCGGGATTGTTTGTTACATAAATATCGTCGAAAGAATAGCTATTTGGGATAGTATTTCCGTAAAGGATAAATGCAAAAACCACGAAAAAAGCAAGTATATAATTGTTCCTTGTTTTTGTATCTTTTTCTAAAAATGAAAGAGATTTTTGTTTTGATTGTTTTGCTGGTTTTGAAACATTTTGATTAGCCTTTTTGGTTTTATTTTGTTTCTGAATTTTCTTTTTTCCCATATTATAATATGCTGAGTTGTAATAATTTAATAGTTGAGTTTTTATAAAAAATGCAAAACCTTAAATCAGTAGAATCAAAGATTCACAAAAATAATACACATGATGAGAGTTATAATTTCATGATTATTAATAGTTTGTAACGAAAAAAATGCAAACTACAATTCCTCCAAAAGCTCATCAGTAATTTCGAGATTATGAAAAACATTCTGAACATCATCATCTTCTTCAAAAGTCTCGACCATAGCCAGTATTTTTTTTGCATCTTGAATATCTAAAGATTTTGCATCGTTAGGGATTCTTTGAAGTTCGGCATTTTCGGGAACTATCTTCATTTCGTCAAGTTTTTTTTGTACGTTTCCGAAATCTTCGAGGGCAGTGGTAATAATAAAATTATCGCCATCAAACTCAAAATCTTCAACTCCGGCATCAATAATTTCCAACTCAAATTCGTCTGGGTCCAATTCTCCTTTAGGAATATTAAAAACTCCTTTTCTATCGAACAAAAAACTTAAAGAACCATTTGTGCCAAGGCTACCACCCTTTTTGGTAAAAATTGCCCGAATATTGCTTATCGTTCTATTATTGTTGTCTGTCAAACATTCAACATAAATTGCAATTCCGTGCGGTGCATAACCTTCAAAAGTAATTTCCTGAAAATTTGATTCATCTTTATTTGCTTTCGATATTGCCCTGCTGATATTATCTTTTGGCATATTTACACCTTTGGCGTTTTGAATAGCCATTCGTAAGCGTGGATTTGAATCTTCATCCGAACCTCCACCTTCTTTCACTGCTATAGTAATTTCTTTAACTATTCTCGAAAACATTTTCGAACGTTTTGCATCGGCAGCTCCCTTTTTTCTCTTAATGGTTGACCATTTACTATGTCCTGACATATTACTTTATTTTTATTAATAAACTCCTCAAAAACTAAAATACAAAAGCCCAAAAATAGAGATTTGAATTTTTATAATGAAATTTTTATGAATGAAAAAATGAAAGGTAGGTTCAACTCATTGATGCTACTTTTCAGTTTTTAAAAAATTGCAATAATTTCAAACTTGTGGTTGGTGGCATCTTGTTATTTGGATGACCCGGCGGGTTTTTAAAACCCACTGGGTCTATAAAGATTTTCTTAGAGTATCAAAAAATAAAACAATGGTAAAATAAAAATGGAGTAGATTTTTATTGGGGTGGTGTATAAGTAAAATTCATAGCATTTGCAAGTTTCATCTGATAGCCTTTTCCGGGTGTCATATTTCCAATATTATTGATATTATAAAGCGGCCAAAAAACATTTCCCAAATCGTCTTTTACAAGAGAAATTTCTGAGACAATTGGGCTTAGATATGTTTCTAATGGAGCTATACTATCCAACAAAAATCCAATTAAACTCCAGCCGGCAGGGTATGGAATTATCACATTTTCAGGAATAATTTGCTCACCAGAAACTTGCAAAGTATTTTGAGCATTCATTTTTATCTGATAGCCCATACCAACCGAAAAGCTATCGAGATTATCGAGATTATACTGAGGCCAATAAACCATCCCTACTCCATCTTTTACAATTATTACATTCTGAACAATAGGTGAAAATATATTTTCTATATCATTATTTGCAGGTTCAATATAAGTAGAAAACATACTCCAGCTTGAATCTAAAGTAATATTTTGGCTTTGCATTTGGGCTGAGGAGAGGTTTGCTTTGGCGAAGATGAATTGATTTTGAGTTATGTTAAGGGTATCTTCACCGAAAAAATAATTCCCTAGATCCCATATTTCCCCAAGCAAAAGTAAATCATCATCTTGATTAAACTGGAAATCCCAAATATAAAATTCCTTATCAGGTAACACTTCTTCAACCCATTGACATATTCCATTAGAATTACACATTAAAATATCTTTTCTTACATAATTGGTTGGTTGTAAATAAATAGAATCGAGGTAAATATTACCACCTGACCTTGTTGTAAAATATATATTATCATATTGGTCTATAGAAAATAAGTAAAACGGAACATTCCCTGAGATATTAATGCCACTTTTCGCCCAGATAACATTTGCGTTTACAGATACTATTCTTGCCATGAGAAAATCTAATGAAGGTTGATACGAATCGTTTATTATTTGAAAATTGCCAATATTTATGGTGTCACAATAAAAAGAACCAATACAAAACAAGTCGTCATTGTTAAAAGCTTCAATCTCAAATATAATAAAATCAGGAAAATGTTGCTGCCACACAATATTTCCTTGATTAATTTTATATATTGCATAATCCCAGTAAACATATGCATTTTCGTTCGAATCTAATGCTGATGCCATTCTATACTCATTATTGCTAAAAACATTATCCAAGCTTGGAAATGCACCAATCCATTCAATATTGCCTGTAAAATCCATCAATGCTGCAAAAGCTTGAATTGTATCCTGCATAGCTAAAGTATCATACCCAGCAATAAGTGCTGTACCTCCAAAAAATACACCTGCAACACAAACAGAATTATTATCAGAAATTGAGATTGTGTTTATGTAAACATTTGATGAAGCAGAATTACTTGAGAATTGCTTCGACCATAAATGATTGCCATTGCTATCTTTTTTAAATAAATTGCCTGAACCGAAGTACCCGTCTGTACAATAGAAGTTATTTTGTTGGTCAACAACCATATCTCGTGATAATGGTAAATTCTGGATTAATAAATTACCGTCTAAATCAGTTTTAGATGTTAGATCAACATGAATAGTTCCATTATAACATTGAGGACATGGAACTATTGTATCATTAAATACAATAGGTACCCAGTACTCAGCTTGAACTATTACATTGTCATCATAATCAAAAGTACTTCCATAGAAATAATTTGAACCACCAAAACTACAAGCCTCTTGCCACTGAATATTTTGCGAATAAATCGTTAAGCTGATTAAGCATAGAAAAACTATAGTAAAAAAGTTTTTGCATTTCATAATTTCTAAATTTTTTTTTGAGAAAAGATAAAAATTTTGTTTTCGCTATTGACTTTAGAAAATATTCTTAAAAGCATTAAATAACAAAAATCAATGTAAATATAAACATATTTTTTGAAAAATAAATTTCTTTCGAAGAAAAAATCTTAGTTAAATTTTCCAATAAAAAATTAGTAAAGTTTGTATATACTTTCAATTCCCAATTTCTAATTTCCAATTTTCTATATTTGCCAAAATTTGAATTTAACGAAATATGCAAAGAGAAAGAAAGGAAAAATTGGCGACACAATCTCAAAACCAAGCGATTGACTATGAAGACAGTGATGCCGCCGAAAAACGAAATTTATATATAGAAACCTATGGCTGCCAAATGAATGTTGCCGATAGCGAAATTGTAGTATCTGTTTTGCAAAAAGAAAACTTTGAAGTTACAAAAGAAATTTCAAATGCAGATTTGATTCTTGTAAACACATGCTCTATTCGCGAAAATGCAGAACAAAGAGTACGAGGGCGATTGGATGTTTTCAGGCAACAAAAAAAGAAAAATCCCGGGCTGATAGTTGGCGTAATTGGCTGCATGGCTGAGCGTTTGAAAAAGAAATTGTTAGAAGATGAAAAACTTATCGACATAGTTGTAGGTCCAGATGCCTACAGAGATTTACCAAACTTGATAAAACAAACCGAAGGCGGACAGCAGGCAATAAATGTGCTATTGTCACGCGAAGAAACTTATGCGGATATTAGTCCTGTCAGATATAGTACGAATGGGGTTTCAGCTTTTGTTTCAATAATGAGAGGTTGCGACAATATGTGTGCTTATTGTGTTGTTCCGTTCACAAGGGGTAGAGAACGAAGCCGCGAGCCCGAAACAATTTTGCAGGAAATTACGAAATTAGCTGAAAACAATTTTAAGGAGGTAAGCTTGCTTGGGCAAAATGTGGATAAATATTCATGGAAAAATGAAGAAAGTAATGTGAATTTTGCTAATTTGTTGGAAATGGTAGCAAATGCTTTTCCAAACTTAAGAATTAGATTTTCAACATCTTATCCGCAAGATATGAATGACGAAGTATTGGAAACTATGGCAAGGCACAAAAATATTTGCAAAAGCATTCACCTGCCGGCACAATCGGGGAGTACCAAAATTCTTGAGCTTATGAAAAGAGGTTATTCTCGCGAATGGTATATGGATAGAATTAAATCGATAAGAAAAATTATTCCTGAATGCTCAATTTCAACAGATATTATTGCCGGATTTTGCAACGAAAGCGATGAAGATCATCAGGCAAGTTTGTCTTTACTAAAATGGGCAAATTTCGATTTTGCATATATGTTTAAATATTCTGAACGCCCAAATACCTATGCACAAAGAAAACTTGAAGATAATGTTTCTGAAGAAATAAAATCTGCAAGACTCACTGAAATAATTGAGCTTCAAAACAAAATTTCGGCAGAAACAAAAGAGAAAGATCTTAACAAAACTTTTGAAGTTTTGGTTGAAGGAATTTCAAAAAAATCAAAGGAACATTTGTTTGGTAGAAATTCTCAGAACAAAGTTGTGGTTTTTCCTAAAGAAAATTACGTAATTGGTGATTTTGTAGATGTTCTAATCACGGATTTCACATCTGCTACATTGAAGGGAAAAGCGATGTAAATTAATTACTGATTATTAATTATTATTTACTATTTGCTAAAATCTAATTGCAGTTTGCAATAAAATTTTGACTGCGGTGTGGTCTTTAATGAAAAATTGTTTTCTGTATTAATGTTTTTATCTTTACAGGTTCATTAACTAAAATTTCAATTATTATGAAAAGACTTGGATTATTAATTTCAATTTTGCTTTTATCTGGCACATTTGTTTTTGCACAAGAGGAAACAAACAAAAAAGTTGAGGATGAAGAATTGTCATTAGTTGACATGATTAATAAATTCAGGAACAAAATGCTGCCTGCATTAACACCCGAAGCAAAGGATTTTTCATTTGAAGTGAGTTTTATACCATTAAGTAACACAGCTCCAATTGACTTATCTTATTTGCGAGGAAGGTATTTTATGTCAGACAAAATAGCTTTGAGAATGGGGCTTGAATTTGACGCTAAATCAATTTCTGAAGAAAATCCTTTTTATGGTGATAATTCATTTATTGGTGATATTCCTGATGCAAAAATTGAGAATTCTTATTCATTATGGGGGATTCACCCGGGAATTGAATATCATTTTGGAAATCACAAAAGGCTTTCTCCTTTTTTTGGAGCAGATTTTTTCTATATACAAAAGACTTCGAAATCAGCTATTAATTACAATTCCCCTATATATACTTCTGAAACTATTGACATAACTATTGACGGAGCCTGGAGCAATTTTGAAGAAAGAGCATTTAATCAGTTCAGTCTTAATCTGATTCTGGGTAGCGATTTTTATTTGTCCAAGAATATTTTTATGGGTTTTGAGTTTGGAATTTCATATACAACTACGATTAATCAGAAAGTTACACAAACTATTGATGATGATGAGATAGATTATTTAGGTAAAACAAGCGAAACTAAAATTGGTAAATTTGTAAATAATGCAATCAGGCTTGGTGTTTGTTTTTAAACAAGCTGAAAATTTGACTAAAAAAAACGTCCGAAGACTTATTCTCCGGACGTTTTTTTTGCTTGCAAATTTAAGTTTGCTTTTTATAAATGAGGAGTAACAGTTTCAATTAGTTGAGGAAGATCCATTTTGATTTTTTTCAAATGTTCGATTGTAGGAACTCCGTTGTTATTCCATCCTCTGCGTTTATAAACAGCATCCAATAATTTTTCGTATTGCTCTTCTCTAAATTTTCTGGTAATTGCAATTTTTTCATCGGTAGTTTTTCCTTTAGGATCTACTCCAATTTTTTCTTGCATTTGCTTGTCGTATCGTTCTTGTCGCGATTCGTATTCTTCAACAGTAACAGGTCCGGCAGCACGATATGGCTGAGCATCCCATTTTCTGGTTCCGTAACCACGGCGAAGATTGAAAATTCTTTGGAAATTATATACTCTTTCCGATTGAAGTATCATTTCTTTATTGTCAATTTCTTGTCCTGTAACGGCTTTGAAAATTGTTAAGTAATTATCTACATGCTCGGGAACTTTTGCAGGTTCGTCTGTGTCTTCATTTCCTACAGGTTCTACATCGTTCCAAGGAAGTTTGCAAAGTCCCATCAATCCAAACCAGGTTCTGAACATTGGGAAATAGTGCAATGCTTCGGCTTTATCTTCGAATGTAGGTATCTGATTGTTTACCATATCCATAAAAATCAGCCAAGCTTCATCGTGTTGTGGTCCTTTGTTTGTGAGAGCAAAACCACCTTGCTGAGCTAAGGATTCTTTCGAAACATATTCCGAATATTCTAGTCCTTTATTTTCCATTGCAATGTCTTGAAGAAATTGTGCATCGCCCCAGCCTTTTTCAACGAATAATTCTTTCATTTTGCGTGTTCCGAGTCCGACAATTTTTCCAAATTCTTCGCCTCGTGCCAATTGGTGCAACAATTCCATAGCACTATCAGCGTTTCCAAAATTCAGTTTTAAACCACCTGTTCTTTCATCGTTCAAGATTCCATTTTCGTAACATTCCATTACAAATGCCAAAATGGTTCCCCACGAAATTGTGCAAATTCCATAAGTGTCGCAATAGAAATTTGCTTCAATAATATAATCGGGATTAAAAATTCCGCAATTAGAACCTAATCCACCAGCATTTTCATACTCAGGCCCGTCAACTATTACTTTATCACCTTCGTATGGTCCGCTTCTTAATTCGTAATTGTCAACTCCTTTGGCACAAGACATATTACAACCTATCCAACAACCATCAGGTATTCCTTGCGTAAAGCGTTCTTTCCAAACATCTCCGTGAATCTTACCTGCATCTTCATGGCTTCCATATTTGAAATTGTTTGTAGGAAGCAAATCGTAATCGTCCATAATATTAACAAGGTGTGCTGTTCCTTTTGTTCGCATCTCGGCTTGAGAATCGTCGAGGTCTCGCATTTCTTTGTTAAATCGTTTTCCTCTTTCCATTATTGGTTTTAGGTCAACTACATTGTTCAAATTTCCTTTTACACCGGAAATTTTACAAACAATGGCTTTTATTTTTTTATCTCTGAAAACTGTTCCAATTCCACCTCGTCCGGCTTGCTTCAGTCTCACGAGTTTACGTTTTGGGTCGTAAAAACTGAAATTTAACATTCCAATCAATGAATTATCGGCAGCATCGCCGGCAGAAACTACAGCTACATTTTTTTTGTCTTTATCATCATTGGCAAAATATTCTGTTAATTCTTCGGCAATTATATGGCTATCATTCATTTTTGGAGCTTCATAAAGAACAACTTTTCCATTTACTCCATCAATAAAAATAACTAATTCATTTTCAGACTTTCCTTGAATCTCGACTGCATCGAATCCGGAAAATTTTGAGAATGGCCCAAAAAAGCCACCCACATTACTATCCATAATAGAGTTTGTTTGAGGCGAAATAGAAACGCAAATAGATTTGCCGGTTCCTGAATATTGAGTGATACCACAAATTGGGCCTCCCGAAATAATAATTTCATTGTCGGGATCATTCCATGCAGTGTCGGCTTTTGTTCCTTCCCAAAGCATTTTTAATCCAAAACCTTTCCCTCCAATAAATTTTTCTTTCATTTGTTGGCTAACAGGTTTTTCCAGGATTTCATTATTTCCCACATTTATATATAGGGTTCTGTTGTTGTATCCACGGTCGATGGCTCCTAAGTCATACGACCATTCTTTGAAAACCTTATGCTCTTTTTTAATCTTTTCAATATTCATTTTATTCAAAATTTAATTTCTAATTAAAGTCGCAAAAATATAAAATCTATCTGTATTATAAGTTTTTGAGAAAAATATTTTAGGGCTTAATTTTTTTATTTATGTGGCTTAATATGATAGAAAAACAAATAAGTTTTGAGCTAATGTAAAACTATTCAATTTGTTTTTATTTTGAACTGTTTTCTTAGAGATACTAAATATTTGGCAAGTTTGAATCTTGTGCTTGTTTAAAATTTATTAAGCTCTAACCTGAATAATTCATAAATATTTCTACTACAAGCCCAAACTGCACATCATCTTTGACCGTCCTCAATTTTTATTCCATCAAAATAGCTCGCTATTACTCAAAAATAAAAATCTGTGGTAGTTCAAATCTGACA
>JABHKC010000107.1 GCA_018692315.1 Bacteroidota bacterium
ATCTATGAAACAGGGATTAAAATATCTAAATCAGATTTCGAAAAAATTAACATATATAAACATGAATTTCATGGAGAAGATTGGAATTATACTATCAAACCATTATAAGTAGTTGTAGCAATAATATATTTACAATTACTGAGCTGATGAGAGGTAGCGAACGTACGAGAAACATTCCGATTATTTTTGTAACTGCCATTAGCAAAGAAAAGAAACATATTTTTAGGGCTTACGATTCTGGTGCGGTTGACTATTTGTTTAAACCAATTGAGCCCGAGATTTTGAAATCTAAAGTTAGTGTTTTCATTGATTTGTATAAGCAGAAAGTTGCCCTTGAGCAATTGACTCACAAGTTAGAACATACTATTTCGGATTTGATAAATTCGCAAAGCGAACTACGGATTACAATGGATATGGCAGAAGTAGCCAATAAAGCTAAAAGTGAATTTTTGGCAAATATGAGTCATGAAATTAGAACTCCTCTAAATGGAATTATTGGAATGTCGGAGTTGGTTTTGATGGGAGTACTGGAGAATGACCAGAGAGAAAAAGTGAAAACAATAAGGCAATCGGGTGAGTCCCTTTTAGAAATATTAAACGAAATTTTAGATATTTCGAAAATTGAAGCCGATAAAATGCAATTAGAATCAACCGATTTTAATTTGGTCGAAGTTTTTGAGAAAGCAATATCTATGATTTCGGTTAAAGCATTCGAGAAAAAGATTGAATTATTGCTTTCGGTTTCAGACAAAATTCCTGAAGTTGCAATTGGCGATCCCGTGCGAATACGACAAATTTTGCTAAATCTCATAGGAAACGCAATAAAATTTACAAATCAAGGAGAAGTTGGAATATATGCCGAATTGGATAGTATTAATGATGATTCCTGGCACATAAAAATGTCTGTTAATGACACAGGAATAGGAATACCCAACGACAAGATATCCACCCTGTTTGAGACTTTTACACAAGCTGATAGTTCCACAACCCGGAAATTTGGAGGGACAGGATTAGGATTGTCAATTTCAAAAAACCTTGTTTCTCTAATGGGTGGAAAAATTGTGGTTGAAAGTGAATTAGGTAAGGGGAGTATATTTAGTTTTGTAATTAATCTAAAAAAAGGAGAGTCGAAAAATATTTCTGAAAAACTTAAAATAGAGATTTCCCGTCCCGATTATAAAGCTATTATAATAGACGATAATGAATCCGCAAGAGAAATTCTATCTTCCTATTTAGACAATTGGAAAATTCCGAATGAAAAAGTAGCAAGTGGGCAGGAAGCATTAGAAAAAATTTGTGTAGAAAAAAAGCAATACAATATAATTTTTGTGGATCTTCTGATGCCCGAAATGAGTGGCTTCGATTTCCTTAAAAAGCTTTCTGAACAAACTTGCATTGAAGAAAAACCATACATTGTTCTCCTTTCGATGAGTCAAAGCTTAATAAATAAAATCGATTATGTTAAAATAGGGGTAAGCGACTTTATAACAAAACCTGTTTTTATGAGAGATGTTTGGAAAGTTGTTAATAAATCGATGGGAAACAGTATTTTAGATTCAACACTAAAAACATCAAAAGAAAAATTAGAAGTTAAAACAAAACGTGCAAAATCTGTCAAGGTACTTCTCGCTGAGGATAATTTGATAAATCAAAGACTCGCTGTAGGATTTATGAAAATAAACGGGTGGGACGTAACAGTTGCCAACGATGGACTTGAAGCAAGAGATTTGGCATTTGCTAATCGCTACGATATTATTTTCATGGATGTACAAATGCCAAATATGGATGGTTTTGAATCAACAAAAGAAATTAGAGATTTTGAATCAACTATCGATGTTTATACACCAATTGTGGCTATGACTGCCCACGCAATGGTTGGCTATAAACAAAAATGTCTCGATCAAGGAATGGACGACTATATAACAAAACCATTCAATTCTTCCGAATTAATTAGAATAGTTAATGAATTAACATAATAGAAATTATAATAGTATAAAAAATGCCACACGAAAGCAGACATTCAAACAAAAAATATTTAAAAATTTCTTTTATAAATGGATTGGGAAAATTAATCCTTTCACTTTTACTCGGATTTTCAGTAATTCCAATTGCCATTTTAAGTTACATTATTTATTTAGACGGAAAGTCTGGAATGGAAAAAGTAATTGACAATAATTTAAAAGTCATATCTGCTTTAAAAGCCGAAAATCTAGATTTATATTTTGCTAAAGTTTTAAGTGATGTAGAAACAAAAGCCGGCAGAAAAGACTATATCAATTTTTTCATGACATTAAACGACGATTTTGGGAAGAAGAAAGCTGAGTTTTACAATTTTAATGAACATGAAATTGCAAATAGCAAATATCTAAATATCGATAACGAATTTAAAGATTTCGTTAAGCACAATTATTATCAAGATGTTATTTTTCTCGATTTAGATGGAAATATATTATATTCATCAAATCAAAAAAAAGCTATTGGAACAAGCATCCTTTCAGGAGATTTTTCGAGTCCGGAATTAGAAAAAAGTTTTTCGCAAGCTTTAATTAAAAACAAACCAGTATTATCTGATATTACATTTTATGGTCGAAACAGGAATTTGGCAATTTTTATGTTACAACCTATTTTCTACAATCAAAAGAAAGTAGGATTGACTGCACTACAAATTCCTGTAAGCAATATTAACAATTTGATGCTTGACACCACAGGTCTTGGAAAAACCGGTAGCACATATATAATCGGAAAAGATTTATTATTGAGGTCAGCTTCGCGAAATGAACCTGAAACCAGTATTTTAAATAAAAAAATGGATACTGAGCTTTCTGTTTCGTGGAAAAATGGAACAGCCCGCAAAGACTTCTTTTATGTCGATAAATATGGGGAAATTGTTGGAGGAGCTTGGTATATTTCGAAAAATCTGACAGATTTAGGGGTAGATTGGGCAATTGTTGCCGAAATGCAGGAAGTTGAAGCAAATGCTATGTCGAACGGTATGAAAGTTGATATGATCATGCTCACAGTTATTATAATCATAATTGTGATAATACTGGCAATATGGATAACCATAAAAATTGTAAAACCGATAATAAGACTTTCGAATTGGGCAAAGGAAGTAAGTTTAGGAAAGTTGAGCTACCAAGATATTAAACTTCCGAAAAATGAAGTAGGTGAAATGAAAGATAGATTTGGAGATGTTGTAAATACCTTCAAAGCTATCACCGAAGTTAGTAAATCTATTGCAATAGGAGATTATAGCAAATCTGTTGAAGTGAAAAGCAAGGATGATCAACTTGGAAAATCGGTCAACGAAATGAGAGAAACCTTGATTTCTGTAGTGAATCATGCCCAAAAAATTGCAATCGGCGATTTTACCAAATCTGTTGAGGTGAAAAGCGAAAAAGACCAATTAGGGAATTCTCTGAAACAAATGAGAGAAAATCTTATTTCTGTTGTAGATCAGGCAAATACTATTGCAAAAGGCGATTATTCTAAAGAAATTGAACCCAAATCGGAAAAAGATGAGTTAGGAGTTTCCTTATCTCTTATGACAAAAACCCTTGCAAAAGTTACTGCCGAAAACGAAAGACAAAATTGGTTGAAAACCGGACAGGCTACTCTTGGCGATAAAATGCGTGGCGACCTTTTGATTGCTGATTTATGTCAGAACATAATTAGTTTTATAGCGGAATATTTAGATGTTCAGGTCGGAGCAATGTATTATAAAAGTAGCGAGGATAAATATAAAATGATTGCTAGCTATGCCTATGCTCATCGAAAAAATCTTTCTAATGAAATAAAAATTGGTGAAGGAATTGTGGGGCAATCAATACTTGAACGCAAAATGATTATTGTTTCAAACTTGCCCGAAGATTATATTTCCGTAAGTTCGGGTCTTGGAAAATCTTCTCCAAAATGCGTGCTGGTTTTACCTTGTATATACGATGGAAAAATACTTGGAGTTATTGAAATTGGGTCATTTACGGAATTGTCCGATTTGAAAATTGATTTTCTACAGGCTATTAGCGAAAACGTAGCAATTAGTATGAATTCAGCCATAGCGAGAACTGAATTGCAAATACTATTGGAGCAGACTCAGCAGCAAGCCGAAGAATTGCAAACACAACAAGAAGAATTACGAGTGTCTAACGAAGAACTCGAAGAGCAAACAAAAGCTCTCAGAAAAAGCGAACAAGAACTTCAGGCTCAACAAGAAGAATTGCGATCGACCAACGAAGAACTTGAAGAACAAACAAAGGCTCTGAAAAAATCGGAACAAGGACTTCAGGCTCAACAAGAAGAGCTTAGAGTTACAAACGAAGAACTTGAAGAAAGAACAAAATCCATAAAAAAGCAAAAAGACGATATTGAGAAAAAAAATACAGAACTAAATATTGCTCAAAAGGAAATTGAGAAAAAAGCAAATGATTTAGAGATGGCAAGCAAATACAAATCCGAATTTCTTGCAAATATGTCGCACGAATTGCGAACTCCTTTAAACAGTATTTTGGTGCTTTCACAAATTCTTGGAAATAATAGAAATGAGAATCTCACTGAAAAG
Source organism: Bacteroidota bacterium (assembly GCA_018692315.1). Taxonomy (NCBI): domain Bacteria; kingdom Pseudomonadati; phylum Bacteroidota; species Bacteroidota bacterium. The sequence continues at coordinate 4,559 of JABHKC010000107.1, forward strand.
CAAATAAAGTCTGCAAAAACTATATATTCATCAGGAAATAGCTTGCTATCTTTGATAAATGAAGTTTTAGATCTTTCGAAAGTCGAGGCCGGAAAATTAGAATTAAGTATTGAAAAAATGTATGTTTCCGAATTTATTTCCGAAATTGAAGAAACATTTGTTCCGCTTACAAAAGAGAAGGGGCTCGAATTTAGAACTATCGTTGATGAAAAATTACCAAAATCAATACTTACAGATTCTATGAGGGTGCAACAAATTATTAGAAACCTTATTTCTAATGCTTTGAAATTCACCAAAAAAGGAAGCATTAGCCTGAAACTTTTGACTCCTTCTGAAAAAATTGTTTTCTCGAACAAATTATTGAACAAAGAAAATTCAATAATGATTAGTGTTGAAGATACCGGAATTGGAATTCCTGCCGAGAAGCAGTCCTTAATTTTTGAGGCGTTTAAACAAGCCGATGGAACAACTTCGAGAAAATATGGCGGAACAGGTTTAGGATTGACAATTTCTAAAAACTTTGCATATTTGCTTGGTGGCGAACTACAATTAGAAAGCATTGAAGATAATGGTACAATTTTTTCGTTAATCATCCCATTGGTTTTTAATGGTTCTGAAGGTTCATCTTTAAGCGAAAATGCTGCTACAAGTAGTTTTGTAGAGCAAAAAAGCCCAACGGTTTCCGTGCCCGAAAAATCAATTGTAACTTCTGATTCTCCAAAACCCCTCAAACCTGAAGTTATAAAAGAAAATATTGCACCTACCAAAAGTCCTGACAATGTTAGAGACGATAGAACAAATATTAAAAAGGGAGATATCTTCATTCTAATAATTGAAGACGATGTTGATTTTTCTCAAATTCTATACGATCTTGCACACGAAAGAAATTTCAAGTGTATGATTGCAAGAAATGGAGAAACAGGGCTTCATTATGCCGACTACTATAAACCAAATGCAATAATTCTTGATATTGGATTACCTGGAATTTCCGGTTGGGAAGTTATGGACCGATTGAAAGAAAATCCACAAACAAGACATATTCCTGTTCATTTCATGTCGGGAGCCGATAAAAGTCTTGAGGCTATGAAAAAAGGAGCAGTTGGATTTTTAACAAAACCCGTAAGTCTTGACGATATAAATAAAGCTTTCGAAAAAATTAACGATATAATTTCTAAGCCTTTGAAAAAGCTATTAGTTGTTGAAGACGATGAGGCTATGAGGATGGGAATTGTAGAACTAATTGAAGAATCTGACGTTGCAATAACTCCTGTTGAAACCGGAAAAGAAGCTTTGAAACTATTGAAAAATGATAATTTTGATTGTATAATTCTGGATCTGGGTCTTGGTGATATGACCGGATTCGATTTGCTTCAAAAAATTGGGAAAAAGGGAAAAGCTTCAAAAATTCCGGTTATTATATACACTGGTAAAGATCTAACACGAGAAGATGAGAAAAAATTACAAGCATATTCTGATAGAATTATCATTAAAGGTGTAAAGTCGCCGGACAGACTTTTGGCAGAAACTACATTGTTTTTGCATAGGGTCGAATCAGATTTGGCTGAAGACAAGCAAAAAATACTTAAAGGAGTTCATAGCAAAGACGATATTATGAAGGACAAAAAAGTCCTGATTGTTGACGATGATATGAGAAATGTTTTTGCCCTGACAAGTTTGTTAGAGGAACGAGGCTTAGAAATTGTTGTTGGAATGAATGGCAAAGAAGCTCTTGCCAGACTTGAAGAACACCCTGATACAAATTTAGTTTTGATGGATATTATGATGCCGGAAATGAATGGCTACGAAGCTATGGAAGAAATTCGGAAACAAAGAAAATTCAGCAAACTTCCTATGATTGCACTCACCGCCAAAGCTATGCAAGGCGATAGAGACAAGTGCATTAGCTCAGGAGCTAACGACTACCTTACAAAACCTGTTGATACTGAAAGACTACTTTCGGTGCTTAGGGTTTGGTTGTATCAGTAGATTGAAACTTTAGTTAAGCTTGCCCTTTATAGTGCATTATTAATATATATTTTGGTCAAAGAAAATTAATATCTATATTGCAACAAAATAATTTCAAAAATTTAAGACAATGAAAAAACTATTCATTTTACTATTCATTTTTGGTTTTAATTATAACCTATTTTCTCAGATTGATTATGGACAAAATACTTTTGAAAAAAGAAATTGTATAACTATTGGGATTTTGCAAGGTGGTGGTTCCTTAGTAGGTGTCGATTTTGAATCTTTGATAACCCAAAAAGTAGGTTTGCAATTTGGTTTTGGTTTTGTAGGATTCGGAGGAGCCTTAAATTATCATTTTAAACCTACAGTTCGTAGTTCATTTTTGTCGTTGACTTATTGGAATCAAGGAGTAGGAGAGAGTTTTACTCAAAACTTATTTGGCGCAACTTATGTTTTTAGAGGAAAAAAGTGGTTTACATTCCAGATTGGTCTCGGATTTCCAATTAGTAAAGGTCCTGCGTGGCCTGACGATTTTGAACAAACACCCGCAATGTTGTTATATTCTATTGGTGGTTATATTCCATTATAATAAGATTTTTTGATATGAGAAAAATTATACTTTCAGCATTATTATTTTGTTGTATTGGAACGCTTTTCACTCAAATACCAAATGAGCATATTAGCTATGAAAAAATAAACGGCAAATATCGATTTTATCAAAACGGCAAATATGTGAAGCTATCAAATTTATATGCTATTGTAGAATCAAATGAAGAGGCACTAAATGTGTTAATATCTGCTAAGTCAGCCAATGATTTTGCATATGTCTTATTCGCAAGTGGAGCGTTCTTATTTGGAATTCCAGCAGTCCAACAGATATACGGACAAAAACCTAAAGAGGCTCTAATTGGTATTGGTGTAGGAGTAGTTTTAATTTCAATACCCCTAATTTCAATATACAATAGAAAAGCCAAAAAAGCTATTGATATTTATAACAACGATATGACTACCAGTTCTTTGTCAAATGATTTTAAATTAAATTTTGCATTTTCAGAAAATGGTTTTGGTTTGAAGTTGAGATTTTAGATTTAATTTCGAATTACTTTTCAATTAGCTTTTATTTGTTGAAAGAATATAATCCACAGCAACCTTCAAATTATCCAAAATAAAATCCGGTTTTTGCTTTATATTTTGTATGTTTTTGCCTGTCTTTACTAAAATTGTTGTGAGACCTGCATTTTTTCCAGCAATAATATCTCTTTCCGAATCGCCAATCATAAACGATTTAGAAAGATCAATATTGAAATCTTTAGCAGCTTGAAAAAGCATTCTTGATTTTGGTTTTCTGCAATCACAATCTCTAACAAATTTTTTATTGTAATTTTCTGATGCTTCGGGAAAGTGGGGGCAATAGTATATTTTGTCGATTCGGGCATTCGCTTTTTTTAACTCCAAATGTAGTTTTTCGTGAATTTCAAATAAAGTTTCCTCAGTAAACAAATTCCTTGCAATCCCTGATTGGTTAGTGATTACTATTGTTAGATATTCAGAATTGTTGATTTTTTTTATTGCTTTTGCTGAAAAAGGAAAAAGTTCTAATTCTTCCGGAGATTTTATATAAGACTTTTCATAATTTAGAACCCCGTCTCTGTCAATGAAAATTGCTTTATTCTTTTGCCTCATTTTTATGATTACTAATTACAAATGTGAAATTAGTAGTTCTGCTACTTTTCTATCAATTGGAAAACTAAAATCAGTGAGCTTCAGTTCCTGAAGGCTAAGAAATCTGAACGATTGTGCACCATCAATGTTTCCAAAAAAATCGAAGGGTTTTTCAGAAACTGGGAATTTTATTTTTTCTTTAAATTTAAAAAAATAATATATGCTAATAAGTTGTGAATCTGTGAAATAATATGATTGCTGAAAAAAATCGCTCGTATAAAAATGTTCTATATCGCAAATTTCCTGACCAAATTCTTCAATAGCTTCTCGCTGCAAACAGTCGATGCTTCCTTCGCCAAATTCTAAGCCTCCCCCTGGAAATTTTGTCATTTTCATTCCCAGACGAAATTCATCAGAAATGAGAATTTTGTTTTCTTCATTAAGAAATAAACCATAGATTCTGATATTGAATTTATTAATTGTCATATTTTCTTTCATTCATTCAAAAATTGAAGAAAAGGAATTTGTTGAAAACGTTGTGTCAGTGAATAATTATTTGAGTTTGGCTAAAGCAGTTTTTATTCGGCTGATAGCCTCCACCAATTTCTCATTTTTCACAGCATAAGAAATTCTTACACAGTTTTCGTTACCAAAAGCACTGCCCGGAACTATCCCAACATATACTGTTTCAAGAATATACATACTAAGGTCTTCTGAATTGGAAATCTTATACTTCCCGAATGATTTATTGAAATAGCTACTAATATTTGGGAAAACATAGAATGCACCTTCTGGAACATTACATTTCACACCGGGAATTTCGTTCAATAATTTCAAAACATTGTCTCTGCGAACTAAAAATTCCTGACACATTATTTTTGAAAATGGCTCATCTGAACTAATTGCTGCTAAAGCTGCTTTTTGTGCAATAGAAGATGCCCCTGAGGTAATCTGCCCTTGAAGTTTGATACATTCTTTCGCAATCCACTGTGGCGCTCCTATATATCCAATTCGCCAGCCTGTCATTGCAAATGCCTTTGAAACACCGTTTACAACAATAACTCTTTCTTTGATTTCGGGAAACTGCGCAATGCTTTCGTGCTTTCCGCAAAAGTTTATGTGTTCGTAAATCTCGTCTGAAATGATATATACATTTTTGTTTTTTGCAAGAATATCAGCAATTGCCTTTAGCTCGGTCTGTGAGTAAACCGAACCTGTGGGATTCGATGGAGAATTGAAAATTATAGCTTTTGTTTTATCGTTAATTTTTTCTTCTAATTGCTTTGGGTCGAGTTTAAAATCTGTTTGTATTGAACTATCTAAATAAACAGGTTTACCTCCGGCAAGTTTTACCATTTCAGGGTAGCTAACCCAGTAAGGTTTTGGAATTATTACTTCGTCATCATCATTAATTATACACATCAAAATGTTTACAATAGACTGTTTTGCTCCGTTCGAAACTACAATTTGATTAGGTTTGTAGTCTAAATTATTTTCTTTTTTAAATTTTGTTGAAATAACTGCCAGAAGGTCTGCAAAACCTGCAACCGGAGAATAGTGAGTAAAATTATTATCAATCGCTATTTTTGCAGCTTCTTTCACAGGATCCGGAGTGTTAAAATCTGGTTCTCCGATACTTAAATTTATAACATCGAAACCTTTATTTTTTAATTCGCGAGATTTTTGAGTCATAACCAGAGTCTGCGAATCTGAAAGTTTTTTCAATCTATTCGATAATTTTTCCATCTTTATTTTAGTCAATCATTCAATATGTTATAATAAAGCTGTCAAAAATAAATAATATTTTGATAACATAGTGGAAAAATTTGATTTGAATAGTTATTTTTTTTGTCTATTCTAAAAAGCTGTAAATAGTGCCTCTAAGAAAACAGTTCAAAATTAAAAACATCTCTTTTTGCGATATTTCTATTTTTTTCATTTGTCTAATACAAAAGCATTTACTGCATGAAAGAAAATAGAAATCTCATCAAAAATTAATTATTTTATAAAAA
>JABHKC010000108.1 GCA_018692315.1 Bacteroidota bacterium
AAGGACGATTTGCCAGCAAAATGGTTTACTACATTATATTACAGAAATTGCATATTTGTTGTAAGACTTTTTTTAGTTGATGTATTACTTCTATAACACATATTATAAATTCTATCCATGTTATGTACAATGCAGCTTCTCTGTCCATTATTTACTTCCTTCAGGACCGAGGCAAAAAATAATGGACAGAGAAGCGGTTTCATAAAGATACAAAGAAACCGAATGATGAAGTGAATAAAATGAAGCCCGAAGAAAAAAAAATGGTTTATACTTTCTTAGATGCATTCATTACTAAAACAAGATTGCAAACTTTATTATAAAACAAAAGCCCGATTGCTCGGGCTTCTTATTTTATTTTGGAGTTGTAAAAAGAAATATGTACAATGGGATTCCAAACGATACAATAAGATAAAGTATCGTATAAACCATTCCTTTCTTTCTTTTACTCTTGTTTTCCATTTTAAATTCTTCAATGATTTTAGCATGCTCCTTTTTGCGAGCTAGTATAAAATAGTTCATAATACCAGCTCCTACTAAAATTAAGCCTATCCAGATTTTTACATTAGAGCCAATCTCAGGCAAATTGATAATTTCATTTTTATGTATTGCCAGCAAAATAAGAGGGATACTCACAATATTAACATACAATAAGAAGGTTATTGTAATGACAGCATTTATACGGGCATTCTCTGGCTCATCTTTCTTTTTTAACCAAATGCAATATAATTTGTAATATAAGTATCTATAAGTTTTCATACTGCATCACCTAATATCTTGGTACAACAGGTGGAGCAACCCCGCTTGCGAGGATTTGCAATCCGTGCATCAATCATAGTAATAAAATATGCTTTATCAGCTTCATGTGTTTTATATTTATCAGACATTTAGCAAAGATAAAAATTATTCTTAACAATTAAGCTTAATTTAATGCTGTTGGGCACGGATTGCAAATCTGTGCGAGCTGGTTTGCAAAACCGCTCAAGCGAGCTATTATTTACTCTCTGCGAAATGCAAATACTATTTCCCAACTTTTGCAATTGTAAATCATTTATCAATATTCCGAAAAACAAATATAGCCCAAGTCTTTGCTTTAATAGCAAAAAAATGTAATTTTGAGAAAAATTGATATTTAATGGTTTATGAATTTTAATAAAATTAATACTGATATATAATAAATCTAAATTATGAAAAATAAACTTTCTACCCTTTTATTTTTAATGCTTTTTATAAATATTGGAGCAAAATCTCAGGACTTTAGCTTATCAACTACTTTTAATGTTCCCGATCTGGGAGATAATACTGTACCAACAACCGTCGATATTGACGGTGATGGTCTGATAGATCTAATTATTGGTGAAGATGGAGGCAAACTATTTCACTACGAACAAGATTCGCTTGGTTCTGAAACTTTTCAACTTCATTCGAATAATTTTAACGGAATTGATATTGGCAGTTATGCTACTCCTACATTTGTTGATATTGATGGCGATGGTTTGTTAGATTTAATAATTGGCGAACAATCAGGAAATTTGAACCACTATGAGCAAGACTCACCAAATTCTCTTAGTTTTAGTGAAATTACGAGCAGTTTTAACTCAATAGATATTGGAAACATGGCAGTTCCGTTTTTTATTGATATTGATAATAATGCTTTGTTAGACCTACTCGTCGGTGAATATAATGGTAAGATTTATCATTACCAACAATCTGCAATAAACTCACTAATATTTAATCTAATAACATCAGAATTCAATGGAATTGATGTTGGTGGGAGATGTGCCCCAACTGTTTGCGATTTCAACAATAATGGATTATTAGATTTATTGGCTCCAGAAAACAATCCTAACGTAAATTATTATGAGCAAATTACTAACGATTCAACTGGATTTAATTTAATTACTGACGATTTTAGAGACCTTAGTTATTCGAGAGCCAAAATGATTTTTGATGATATTAATGCTGATGGAATTGTCGATTTTATTATTGGAGAAGAAGACGGCGGATCGTATTTATATCTTCAGGAATTTCCTGTTGAGGCAAACTTTTCAGTTTCAGATACAGTTGGAATAATTGGCGACACTCTTTATTTTATTGACTTATCTCCCGGAACACAAACAGCCTGGGAATGGGATTTTGGCGATGGACAAACTTCAACTCTCCAAAATCCGACCCACATTTATCAGAGTGATGATGTTTTCTCAATTCAATTTATAATTTTTAGAGGAGCACAATCCGATACTTTAGTTGTGGAAAACTACATTACTATAGATAAACCTCCCTTGACAATTACAAGCACTTATGAAGATATTAGCTGCCCCGATGCCAACGATGGGAGTATAGATCTTACTACTTTCGATGGCATAATTCCTTACACATACATTTGGTCTAATGGCGAAACTACTGAAGATATTTCGAACCTCGATTACGGTAATTATACAATCACAGTGAGAGACAATCAACTTCAAACAGTAATACAGAATTTTATTATTTCTGAGCCACAGGTAGTAGCCAATGTAACAAATCTTTCATGTTTTGAAACTTCAGATGGGGCAATAAATCTATCCCCCTCGGGTGGCAGTACACCATATACTTATCTTTGGGAAAATGGGGAAAATACTAATGCTGTTAATAATTTGGTAGCTGGAAACTATAAAGTAACAGTAACAGATGACAGCTTGTGCGTATTAGACCAAAGTATTTCAGGGAATCCATCCTTGCCGTGGCAATATATGTTCACAGATGGCAACCACACTATTTTGATACAGAACACAGTAAATATTTCTCTGAACGGAACAACAATTTCTGTGGGCGACTACATTGGTGTTTTTTACGATTCGCTCGGAACAATTACTTGCGGAGGATATAAAATTTGGACAGGCCAGAACATAGTTGTACCGGCGATAGGTACCGAAGATAGCATAAAAAACGGTTTTGAAAACAACGAAGCCTTTCAATGGAAAGTCTGGAGAGCATCAGATGGTCAAATATTTAATTGTACTGCAACTTACGATGCTACGAGTTTCCCAAATACAAATACTTATTTTGATAATGGAATTAGTTCTCTCGAAAGTTTGACCGGTACTGCTTTTGGACCATTATTGTCGGGAATAAATGTTTTTCAAGCCGACGATTCTTTATACATAAATTCCTCAAGTGTAAGCAACACATTCTGTTATAATGCAAACAATGGCACAATAGATATTTCTGTTTCAGGTGGTTGGGGGCAGAATACTTTCCTATGGAACAATAGCGAAACTACTGAAGACATAATCGATTTATTTGCCGGCGAATATTTTGTTACAATTAATGACTTCTACGGCTGTACAACTGTGGGGAATTTCTCCATTTACCAACCGAACGAATTATTGATAGATAATTTCTCACTCACCAACATTTTGTGTTTCGATGAAAATACAGGTGCTATTGATATAGAAATTATCGGAGGTTCAACTCCTTATTTATTTTTGTGGAGTAGTGGCGAAACTACCGAAGATTTAAGCAATTTGTTTGCAGGGGATTATACTGTAACAATCACCGACATTCAAGGATGCCAACTTACTGAAACATATACCCTTATTCAACCAAATGCTCCTTTAAATACACAAATTGACGGAAACTTTTTCGTCTGTTTTGGAACAAGTGATGGAACGGCTACTTCAATAAATTCTGCGGGAGGAACACCGCCCTATTCTTACATTTGGAGCACCGGGGAAACTACTGATGCAATTTCAGGGCTTATTGCCGGAGATTATTATTTAACAATTACTGATAATCATGCTTGTATAGATTTTGACAATATTACAATTTCAGAACCTAACTCTCAGTTTTCTGTAAGTTTGACCGGTACAAATGTCGATTGTTATTCAAATTCTACCGGCTCAGTTTCATCGACAGTTTCCGGAGGTTGGCAAAATGCGAGCTATGCATATCAATGGTCGAATGGCGAAACAAGTGCAAATATTTCAAATCTTCCGGCAGGAAATTATTCTGTAACAGCAATTTCCACAACTGCGGCAACTTGCTCGGCTACTGAAAATATTACAATTAGCGAACCTAATTTATTACTTATCGATAATTTCTCACTCACCAGCATTTTGTGTTTCGACGAAAATACAGGTGCTATTGATATAGAAATAATTGGCGGTTCAACTCCATATTCATATTTATGGAGTAGTAGCGAAACTTCAGAAGATTTAAGCAATTTGTTTGCAGGGGATTATACTGTAACAATCACCGACAATCAAGCATGCCAACTTACTGAAACATATACCCTTATTCAACCAAATGCTCCTTTAAATACACAAATTGACGGAAACTTTTTCGTCTGTTTTGGAACTAAT